>CAYYSK010000114.1:0-10336 GCA_964474345.1 uncultured Flavobacteriaceae bacterium | reverse complement strand
AGTAGCGGGAACTGGACTCGAACCAGTGACCTTCGGGTTATGAGCCCGACGAGCTGCCTACTGCTCTATCCCGCGCTATTGGACGGCAAATATACAACCGTTTTTTGAGTTAGAAGCATTTTTTATGTAAAAATTCACCTCTATTATTAAAAATATAATTTTGACTAAAACATAACTTAAATTAACAACTGTAAATCAAAATTATACCTCTGCTATCCAAGTAATAGCAGACACTCTATCCTTAATTGGGTAGTATTTTAATTTAGCACCTATAAGTACATTATCAATGGCTGCAAGTGCATGAATCCATTTTCTATCAGTTACCAATGCAATTTTATTAAAACGTTTAGAATATTCAAGCGGAAATAATGCTCCTATAGTAGCAGCACTTAAAGAGAAATGTTCAATATTACCGTCTTCTAGATATAAATTTATTTTTTCATGTGCTTCAAATTTTTCTAGAATTTGAGAGCGAAGATTTAAAATAGCAGTTTTATTCATAGTACCTTCTATGACATAACCTATGGTATTATCTGCAAAACTAAAATCTGTTAACATAACATCTAAGGGAGATAATTTATATGAGTTAATATACGAATTGGTATTTACACCTGAAACCCATTGCATAGCTTCAATTCTTCTTTCTGATGTATAATTACGCACATCTCCACTTATAAATTGATTATTTATAGCAGATAATAAATGTATCCAAGATCTGTCTGTAACCATAGCAACTTTATCAAATCGTTTATGATGTTGTAATGGAAAGATAATACCTACAATTACAGAATATAATGTAAAATATTCTACACCTTTATCTTCAAGGTAAACGTTAATACGATTGTGAACTTCTAATTTTTGTTCTATCTGATAACGCAACGCTTCAATAGTTTGTGCATCCATAGGACCATCAAACACATAAGCGATTGTATTATCTGCTAAATCGTAATCTAAAATCATACCTAATAAAACTCAAAAAAAGTAAAAAAATTGTCAGCTAATTAACAAAAAATAATTTTATTTTATAATATCCTCAAAATCAATTATTTTAATACTAAAACAACAATCTTTCTATAAAAAGAAGTTCCACACAATTCCAAATCGAACATTAAAATCACGATAAGGATACCCTGGAGCACTAAAAAAATCATTTCCAGTAAAACCACTATTAAGGTGTTCTGCTTTAAAGAAAATTCGTGTCTGGCGTACTTTCATATTTACAAAAAAGTCTATTAAAGGAAAACCTCCTATTTCTTGTTCGTTTTGTGTATAAAATTCTGCAAGTATAGGGTCATATGCATTTAAATTATACTCAGTAAAATATTGAACTGTAAATCCTGTCTGAAGGAACAATGCTTTTTTAAATAACTTGTCTGTAAAATACAAACTTCCTCTTGTAAGTATATCTGGTGTATTAATAATTCCTTCTGCTCCACTTACATTCTGAAAGGTAACGGTAGCATCAAGTCCAAATTTACCTACAATCACCTCTCTATTTGCAGTAACCTTAAGATGGTTAATCGTTTCATTGGTTTGAAAAGAAGTTACTAAATCGCTATCAGAAGGTGTTCCAAAATAAGCATAATCAGTGATTGTAGTAGCAGAAGCATCTATATTTATCCATTTTTTTGCTTCTAATCGACCTGACAATGTATTAGTTTTTACATTTTCATAAGTAAGCGCGTTATGCCAATTGTAATTGATATAATTACTTTGATACAATAAATGATTATAGGCAGCAGGACTTGAATTACTAAGTATACTTGCTGTAAATACTTTATCAGGAGCAATAGCATAAGATGCCTCTCCATACACATTAAACCCTTCAAAGTCTCCAGTAACGTTTACCTGAGCATTTCCTTCAATGTTAATTTTCCCTATTTTGTTTTTATACCCTCCTCCTACTGCAATATTCGTTCCTTGTAGCCTATTAGGGATTCGTTCTTCTATACCATCATTATCTACATCTTGGATAAGTACTGATTTATATCCATAATCATAATATGTAGTATTTGCTTGAAATTTAAGTTCTCCTAATTTCTTGTCATTATATACAGCATATAATTCATTATAAGTCTCTTCATTATCTGTTCTATCTCTAAAATTAGTTTGTTGAAACGCATCTCCAAAAAGGGCATTTGCTGCGTCTTGTCTAAATTCATAAAACTTATCTTCACTATTAAACACATGCCCTACTCTGAGAGCATAATCTGTTAAGCTATCTTTTTTAAAAAGTAATTTATAGTGATGATTAACGTAAACACGAGTTCCATCAAGAATATTTTCAGCATCTTCAAAGTTTACTAGAAGTCTAGAACGATCATTAAATTGAGCATCATTACTTGTAAATTGATCAATAGCTTGTTGTTGTAAACCTCCATTTTCTTGATTTAATAGATCTTGCGCTACCCAATGTGCATTGATACGATATCTATCATTTTTTGTTCTATAGCTTCCAGCTAATCTAAAATTACCTGTACTTGTCAATGCATTCTGGTATTTACCTAAACTTCTCAATCCTTTATATGCCACAGAAAAATTAAGCCTTGGTGAGGTATTTATAGTAAAAAAAGCATCTAATTGTTGTCCTTGTTCAAAAGCACTTCTATAATATAACTCTGTAAAAGGTGTAGGTAAATAATAATACTTAATATCATCTACTCCCAAATAATTAAAATGTCGAGCCTGTGCTACACTATTAGGAAGTGTAGATTGTTTATTAAAATCGTGTACTAATGTATTATATGTTTGCCCTGTATTTGCAAAAGGAAGCAATCCATAGCGATCTTTTCGTAAATAATTAAATTTATAATCTTTTGCTATGGTAAGTGATGTATCTACTATAATAGTATCATTCTTAATCGAAATGATTTTATAATCTTCTACAGGAGGTCTTACAAAATCTGCGATTTTGTTATTACTAATAGTTCCCTGTGCATTTCCTCTATTACCGCCTCTATTTTGCCTTTCTAGTGAAGGGAATTGAGCATATACGGAAGAGCTCACTATTAAAAAAAATAAAACAACAAATGCCTTCATATATAATTTTGAAGAGCCAAAGTTAATTTTTTTACCCGTAATCACGTATTTTACAACTCTAAAACCATGTTAAAGCTTAAATTTCATACTGATCTTATCGAATGCGGCACAGATGAAGCCGGTCGAGGATGTCTAGCTGGGCCTGTTACTGCTGCAGCTGTCATGTTACCCAATACCTTTGTAAATGAAATACTTACAGACTCAAAACAGCTCTCAGAACGCAAAAGAGAACTTTTAAAACCGATCATAGAGCAAGAAGCTATTGGTTATGGGTTTGCACATATTATGATGGAAGAAATAGATGAAATTAATATTTTAAACGCTTCTATTTTAGGAATGCATCGCAGTATTGATATTATGAGGAGTACGCTTTCGCGAAAGCATACCCTACAACACATCCTTGTAGATGGTAATAAATTTAAACCATATCCAGATATTTTACATACCTGTGTGATCAAAGGAGATGGAAAATACTTGCCCATTGCAGCAGCATCTGTCATTGCAAAAACAGAACGTGATCATTTTATGGAACACATTCACGAGGAATATCCTATGTACAATTGGAAAAAGAACAAAGGATATCCTACCAAAGAACATCGTGAAGCCATCAGAAAACATGGAATCACAAAATATCATCGTAAAAGTTTCAGGTTACTTCCTGAACAATATGTGCTAGATCTTAAATCCTAACTCAGGGCATATTCTTGTTAAAAAAACGGTAGATAACTCCTTATCACTTTAGGTAATTTCTCTTGTTCAAGTGCTTACATTTGAGTAAAGTGTTACAACTGTATGAAACGTCTTTTTTTAATCACTATTATATTCTTTTTTATTGCCTGCGAGCAAGATCAGAATACAACTACATCAACTCTTACCAAGTACATTCCTCGTAAAGCTAGTGTTATTGTAAAAACAGATAATCATAAAGGGCTCTTATCTGCACTTAAAAACAATGATATTATTCAAGCCTTTAGCAAAACGCGTTATCAAAAATTTTTATCTAGTAGTCTTCCTCTCTTAAAAGATATCAATACTAAAAATGAAGTTCTTATTTGCTATACTAAAATAGGTAGTGATATGTATGATGTAAGTATACTCACCAAAGCAAACAAAGCACTTTTTACTCCCGATTCAACCAAAATCACACAAACAAAACTAAATAATACAACACCAGCAATAACAAAAGTAAAAACCAAAGAAACTACCTTTTATACACTGAATATAGAAGACGTTTTTATCGCTAGTACATCACAATTACTTTTAGAAAATACCATTAGAGAAAAAGAAGGTAATCTCATTACTGAAGACACTGATTTTATTAAAGCTTATCAAGCAGCAAGCAATGCAACTGCAAGTATTTTATTAAAAGGAAGTGAGGCAGACCATGTATGGTCTACTATATACCCTAAAAACAAGAACCACTCTCTTCGTAATGCTTTTTCTTGGTCCTTAGGAGATCTTGACATATCTCAAAATGATATTAAAATAAGCGGAGTTACACTTGTCAAAGATTCTACAGATCAACGATTCTCTGTATTTAAAAACACCAATCCTCTTAAAAATGCGATTGATCAGATCACTCCTATTACAGCGCAAAGTGCTACCTCTATCACATATGATGACTGGACAACATACAAAAACAATCTTGCTAATTTTAATAAAGTAGATCCATCAAAATTTCAATTAAACGAAGAAGATTTACTAAGTACTTTTAATGAAATAGGGATTATACAATTAGATGGAGGTTCTGTAATCGCAGCTCGTACTTTAGATCCAACGTTAACTGATGATGCAATTGCTTCACAAAAAGAACAAGAAACGTCTTATAGACAAATTCCTATATATCGCTTTAAAGAGAAAACTATTTTTAAAAAAGCATACCAGACGCTTATTGATTTTCCATCTGTAAATGTTTACTGTATTTTGGATGATTTTTATGTTTTTGCAGAGCGTCAAGATCTTTTAGAGATCATTATTGCAAATTACCAGAATAAAGCTACTCTAATTGAATCCAATGCGTATAATAACACTAAATCTCAATTAAGTAATGCTTCAAGTTTTCTTACGATAACAAATACTCAAAAAATTGCATATGAAAATCTTGTTTCTGAAAGAGAAGCAACTACTTTAAAAAATATTCAAACAGATCCCTATCCATTTGCTGCTTTACAACTTATACAGGACACTCATTTTATGCATCTTAACGCAGTGATTAACAAAAATGAAAATATACAGCAAGATGGTGCTATTACACAAATAGCTAGCACAAAATTGGAAACACCTATATCTCGTGCTCCTCAATTTGTAAAAAATCATCGTACTAAAGGTGTCGATATACTTTTACAAGACGAATCTAACATTCTACACCTCATTAGTAACAAAGGAAAATTACTTTGGCAAAAAGAATTAGATGGACCTATCTTAGGAAAAGTACAACAAGTAGATTTGTATAGAAATGGAAGATTACAACTTGCTTTTGTCACTCCTCATACTTTCTACATTCTCGATCGTAATGGTAATGATGTAAAGCCATTTTCTATAGGTTTTGACACTACAATTACACAACCACTCTCTGTTTTTGATTACGAGAACAATCGCAAATATCGTTTTATTATTACACAAGGAGATCAAATACAAATGTTTGACAAGGAAGCAAAAACTGTCAAAGGATTTAGTTTTACAAAATCAGAAAATGAAGTTATTTTTCCTCCTAAACACATACGTATTAATAACAAGGATTATATTGTCATTGCAGAAAACAGTGGCAAACTCAATATTTTAAGTCGCACTGGAAAATCAAGAATTAATGTAAAAGAGTCTATCAAGTTTGGTGATACACCAATTTATAAAGAAGGAAATACATTTATCACTTATGATATAAATGGAGGCAAAATAAGTATCAATACTAGTGGTAATATCACACGAATTCAAAGTGAACTTACAACAAATACTATCGTCCAAAAAAATGGAAAAACAACAGCCTCTATACTAGAAAATAAACTTACGATCAATGAAAAAATAATAGAATTAGCTTATGGTACATATACATCACCGCTAATCTACAAAATAGGAAAGCAAACTTTAGTGTCTGTCACAGATACAGAGTCTAGTCAAGTATTTTGTTTTAATAGCAAGGGTAAAGCAATAGATAACTTCCCCGTTTATGGTATTAGTAGCGCTCACTTTGATTATTTAGAACGAAATAAAAATCTAGGTTTTATTACACAGGGAGATGCTAATACATTATTGATTTATCAAATTAATTAATGTTCTCACATTTCTAATTATCAGTCTATAAACTAGCTTACAATAAAATGCAGAATGCCCTTTCTGACTAAGAAAAGGGCATTAAAATAGTAATTCAAAAATAATTTATCTATCTCCTTCAAATACCCAATTATTACCATTTTGCTGCGCCTGGATACTTAAATCTTCTTCATCTATATCTATCACAATAGTGCTAGAACCTACAGACACGAAACGACCATCATTTAAGAGAGAAAAACCTATATTGTTTATAGACGGCACTCCATCACTAAAGCTTACAGTATAGCTTCCAGGTTCTCCTGAAATCGTAGCTGTCGCTACCTCAAGCACTACTATAGCACCACTCTCAGCTTCTGGTCCTGCATATTGTAAATCTCCAGTATATGTAGTTAATAATTGAGATGGTAAAGCTAGTACTTCTTCAATATCGCTATTATCATCATCTGAACTACAAGATGTTGCAAATACTAAACATAAAATTAATGAAGCTCTTAAAAGTGTTTTTGAAATATCAGTAATTGTTTTCATAATGAGTTTTTTAAGTTTAATTATACCTCAAAACTATAAACACTTATACTTCCTTTTTTCCTCCTGTGGACGAATGGTCTTATTTTGTGGATTGAAGTTCAATTAAAGAGGACGAATATTTATAATACCTTAAATAATATTCAATCGCTTATAAACTTCTTGTTTGAAAGACCTCCCTATCGGTATGCTTGCCCCATTGATTTCAACACTATGATCAGCTTCATTTATAGCATTAATATGGTTTTCATTAATAATATATGCTCTGTGCGTTTGTATAAAATCGTCTCTTGACAATGTCAATTTCAAACCAGAAATAGAACTACGAATACTATATTTATTACCATCTTTAGTTACAAGAGTGCAATAGTTTTTAGTGTCCGTAAATGCATAACAAATATCTGAAATACGAACTCTATTGAGTTTATTACCACTTTTTATAAAAAGATTATCTTGTTCTTTTGTCAAATGTTCTTCCTCCTCAGGAGTCTGTTTTAACGCCATAATTAATGCCGCTCTCAAATCATTTTTATTGATTGGTTTTGTAATATATGCTATAGGGTTACACGTTACAGCTTCTTTTATAATTTCATTATTGATATCAGAAGAAGTAAAAATAATTGGAATATTATATAATTCTTGTATACGCTTTGCTAATTTAATTCCAGCAAGTTTACCATGAAGATGTAAATCAAGTAACGCAACATCTACTTCAATAGTAGCTAAAAGTTCTTGTGCTTCAAAAGGATCGTCTGTATGACCTACACATTCATGATTCAATTCCTCCAGAGTTATCTTAAGATCTTCCAAATGAAATAATTCGTCTTCAACAATAAAAATTCTCATAGTATATAAGCGTAAAAAACTAATAATGTAGATTACATATTACTTTTTGCACAATCGGGGAAAAACAAATGAAATGCAGTACCATTTGGTTTACGGGATGTTACATTAATATTACCTTGATGTAGTTTTACAAAACGATGTACTAAATTAAGTCCAAGACCTGTACCCTTTTCTCCTTTAGTTCCTACCGCAGATTGTTCTTTTTCTAAGGAGAAAATTTTAGTTGCTTTTTCAGGAGTAATACCTACACCATTGTCTTCTACAGTAAATGTAATATCATTATCCCTATTAATTGCTGTAATTTTCACAATACCATTCTCAGTATATTTTAATGCATTTCCTATTAAATTTCTAAAAATAAGGTGGAATGCTCCTTTATCAAAAATAATTTCTGTAGTATCACAATCAATAGTAATATCCGTGTTTTTATAACTTGCATGTTGTTTAAATCCTTCCGTAATATCTTGAAGTTCATCAGCTATTGAAATCCTTGTAAGGTTTACTTTATAATTATTCATTTGCTCCAATGACCAACTCAAAAGATTATTTAAAACATCAGAAAGGTTTTGAGAATTGCGTTCTAGTTCAGAAGATAATTCTACTGCTTTACTATAATTCTCTTTATCAATATGATATTTCATAATTTTCCCCACACGTTGGAACGGAAGTATCATTCCTCGTAAGTCATGTGCAAGTATTGAAAATAAGTGATCTTTAACTTTATTAAGTTTGGTAACCTCTTTATGTGCTTTCTGCAATTCTCTTTGTTGACGCTTTATTTTTAAGAAAACTAATATGCCTATAAACAAGGCGCAAAGTGCTATAATTGTCGATATTAAAAAAATGAATTGGCGTGTTTCAGCTTCTTGAGTCTTTATTTCTTGTGTTTGTTTTTCTTTATTGAGAGATATAATTTCTAGCTCTTTATTTTTAGTATCATACTTTTTTTCAAGATCAGCGATTTCAACCTGAGTTTCTTTCTTAAAAATAGAATCTTTTAGCTTTACCCATTCTTTATGATGTATTAATGCTTTTTCTATATCGTTTACATTCTCGTAATATTCACTATAATATTTCTCTTTATTTTTTTTGTAGAGCAATAAATCTAAAGGTCCTGTATATTCTTCATATTCCTTAATGTATTTAAGCATTTTTGGATACTCCTTTTTATTATTATATATACTTATATATCCATCAAGGTTATTAATTCTCTCAAATTCTAATTGTTTTTGAGAATTTTTTACAGTGGATAACGTATTATGAGCTTTATTTAATAAATCTTCTGCTTTATCAAAGTCTTTTTTCCTCTTAAAAATTTCTGCTTTATTATTATAGCCGCTAGCTAGTTGTATTTTATTATTCAGTCTTAATGATATTGCTATAACTGAATCTGTAATTAATATAGCATCATCTATTCTATTTAATTTGAAATAAGGTACAACCATCCTATCATAGCAATACATTTTCATAAAGTCATTGTTCAGTTCTTGAGATCTATCAATAGCTTTTTGAAGATATGTTATAGAAGACTCGTACTGTTCTTTTCTACTGTAGAGTATTCCTAATAAATAATATGCTGATTCTAAGTTATTTTTTTCTGCTCTTTTTTCAATTATTTCTGCCGCTTTAAAAGTAGATTTTATGGCTTCTTCAAAATTTGAAACTCGCATATGATATGTACCACTATTTAAATAGCAAATATCTATCTCATCATCATAATTATATTTTTCAGCAAATGTAATAGACGAATCTGTATATTTAATTGCTTTTAAGTAATCAGAATTCAAATCTTCTAAATATGCAAATGTTTGATAATAGTAAATCCAACTAATATCACTCGGAGATTCTTTAAGGATTACTCTTGCTTTTTTTAAAAGATCTATCGAAGCTTCTCTTTTATTATCTGTAGCTAATAAATATCCTTTTGAAGTATATGTTCTAATCAACGATTTTTCGTCATGTATCTCTTTAGCTAACGCTATTGATTTATCATAATAATAATGTGCAGAATCTATTGTTTGTTGATAACGATATATAGTTGCCAATTTCAGATAAATAGAGAGTCGACAACTATCGCTTACTCTACTCAAGTACTTATTACTTTCTTCAATAACTTTTTTATTATTAAGTTCTGATGCTGTTATTTCTTTCCATTCTTTGCAAGCATCTACATCATTTTGACTTATTGCAAATGATGTAATAAAAAAAAATAAGAGGTAAAAATGAAGCTTTTCCAAAAGGCATGTTTTTTCATATTAAAAATACTAATTTATTTAAGATATATAAGCACTTTATACTATATTCAAAACCAGTGTAATCAACTAGTTATCAACATATTTTAAAAAAATATTTACTATTTCTGAGTTTCACTCAAAAACTATGTTATAAAATTTGATAGGTTCACTTATATTTTAAACGAAAAAACTGCATTCTTACAAGAAGTATAAAATAGTTTTATACTCATTAATATGTTTTATTATACCGATATATAAAGCTGCAAATTACCACAAAACGTTAATACAAATAGGGAATTTTATGTATACGCTTTCGCGAAAGCGTATAACAAATTATTGTATATCCGTTTAATGTCCATTAGCTGTAATGCTTGCTATTACTAGCCTATCAAAGATTCTCTCTCCAAAATATCTTCTATTGAGTT
>CAYYSK010000113.1:0-10360 GCA_964474345.1 uncultured Flavobacteriaceae bacterium | reverse complement strand
ATATTTTATGGCACATCCAACCTTCATCACGAAGTTCTAATGCATAATTCGGATTTAAAGTAAAAATGAACTCTATTATGTTTTAACAATAGAGTTTATTGTGTTTATAGTGAGTTTGTTACCTTAAACTAGCACCAAGTTCTTTTTCAAAGCGTTGTTGTAGCTTATTCATCACCTTGTCAATTTGTTTATCAGTAAGTGTTTTATGATCATCTTGAAGTGTAAAACTTACAGCATAACTTTTCTTTCCTTCAGGAAGGTTTTTTCCTTCATAGACATCAAATAGCTGAATGTCTTTAAGAAGTTGTTTTTCTGTTTGTTTTGCAATGGTATGAATTTCTTCAAAACCAGTAGTAGTATCAAGTAATAATGCAAAATCTCTACGTACAGCAGGATATTTAGGAATGGGTTGGAATTTTATTTTATTACGACTTGCTATCTCAAGAATGTTGTCCCAATAAAAATCTGCATAGTATACTTCTTGAGAGATATCAATTTTTTTCAAAATATTCTTTTTGACAAGACCAAAATCTACAAGTTTAGTTTTCCCTAATTGAATTCCTGTTGCTTCAGAAAAGATATCATTCTTTACAGATGCTGTTCTTCCTCTAGTAATACCTAATCTATCGAGTACAGATTGTACGATACCTTTTAGATGAAAGAAATCAGTAGTTGAGTCTTCGCTTTTCCAATGTTCAGAGTTTCGATTTCCAGTAACAAAAAGTGTAAGATGTTTGTCTTCTTGGTGACCAGATTCGTAACTGTGGTATGTTTTCCCAAACTCAAAAAATAATAAGTCTGATCGTTTTCTATTTATATTATATGAAATTGCTTCAAGTCCAGAAAATAACATAGACCTTCTTAAGATACTTAATTCCTGACCCAAAGGATTAAGCATGCGTACATTATGATCTTCTTGCAATAGATCTGAATACCCTATATGTGTAGGCGTTGTCAAACTATTGGCCATAATTTCAAAAAAACCTTGTGCGACTAATTGATTTGCTACGACATCTTGAATTTTATGATCTTCAAATTTTGAAGAATTTGCTATCGTAGCATTTAATTTATTTCCAAAATTGATATTGTTGTACCCGTAAACGCGAAGTACTTCTTCTATAACATCTGCTTCTCGAGTAACATCATTACGATATGCAGGAATAGTCATCCCTAAACCACTTTCTGTTACATTATTAATTTTAATATCTAGAGATGATAGTATGGCTTTTATTTTTTCTTTAGGTAATTCTTCTCCTATAAGTTTTGTGGCATTTTCAAAACTCATAAATACTTGTTGATCTTCTACCTTCTTAGGATAAATATCTACAATCTCACTTGTGATTTCTCCCCCAGTTATCTCTTGCAGTAAGACAGCAGCTCTCATAAGTGCATAATCAGTGATATTAGGGTCAATACCTCTTTCAAAACGAAAAGATGCATCAGTATTTAGTCCATGACGTTTTGCTGTTTTACGTATAGATGCTGGATTGAAATAAGCACTTTCTAAGAAAATAGCTGTTGTACTTTCTGTAACTCCACTATTAATTCCTCCAAAGACTCCAGCGATACACATAGGCTTTTCTTCATCACAGATCATAAGATCTTCTTCGTGGAGTTCACGCTCTACACCATCTAATGTTATGAATTTTGTTCCTTTTTCAACCGTTTTTACTTCGATCTTATTTCCTTTGATTTTTGTTAAATCGAATGCGTGAAGTGGTTGCCCTAATTCATGTAACACATAGTTAGTTACATCTACAACATTATTAATAGGACTCAGTCCTATAGCTTTTAAACGATGTTGAAGCCAAGAAGGAGATTCATCTACTTTCAATCCACTTATTACAACACCTGCATATCTTGGAGCTCGTTCTCCATCTACAATAGAGACGTCTACTTTATTTAATCGATTCTCTATTTTAAATGAAGATGTAGAAGGCGTAATTAATTCAGGAGTAATATCCTG
This sequence comes from uncultured Flavobacteriaceae bacterium, assembly GCA_964474345.1. Classification (GTDB taxonomy): domain Bacteria; phylum Bacteroidota; class Bacteroidia; order Flavobacteriales; family Flavobacteriaceae; genus Dokdonia. Next base: position 8,394 of record CAYYSK010000113.1, on the reverse strand, counting down.
TTGCATAAGTCCAGCACGTAAATCACGAGCCGTACCATAATGACTCATAGCATCTGCACGATTGGGAGTAAGACCTATTTCAAAAACTTGATCATTTTCTATATCAAATACTTCAGATGCAGGTGTACCAGGAACTAAACTATCGTCTAGTATCATAATACCGTCATGACTTTTTCCTAACCCTAATTCATCTTCAGCACAAATCATCCCATGGGATTCTTCACCACGAATTTTTCCTTTCTTAATTTTCCATGCTTCACTTTCTTCAGTGTACAACGTAGTACCTATAGTAGCTACTGGAACTTTTTGTCCTTTTGCTACATTTGGTGCGCCACATACTATTTGTACAGGAGTTTCTCCACCTATATCCACAGTAGTCACTTTAAGTTTATCAGCATTGCTATGTTGCTCACAAGTAAGAACATGCCCTATTACAACACCTTCAAGCCCTCCTTTTACGCTTTGATATGATTCTATACCTTCTACTTCAAGACCTAGATCTGTTAAGAGCTCTCCAGTCTTTTCTGCATCCCAATCTATTTTTATAAATTGTTTCAGCCAGTTATAGGAAATTTTCATTGGTTAAAATATATAATATTATAAGAAGGCAAAGATAGAATAAGATCATAAGCAGACAAAGAAGTAACAATACTATTCTAAGAGATGTTCCCGAATTTCCTAGTTATTTATTTTATAGAGTATTTTGAAGTACTGATATTAAGAGAACTTTTAAAATAATAGATATAATATTGAATAATTGTTTTTAAAATGAAAAATTTACAAGTTCATATAACTATAAATCCAACACTTTAGGGCACTTATTGGAAATACAAGAATGCGTGTAGCTATGAAGTGGAATGGAGTACCTACTCCTTGTGAAACTTTTAGTTATGGAGAGGTAGAAGATTATGGAGTTACAATTTCTTCAAGTAGAACAACAACAAATAGAATTCCTACAATTAAAATAGATGGTCAACGCGCAATACGTAAGAAATTTATACAACGTTAAATTTAGTACACGCTTATTTTTTTGGATCGCCTATAGATTTTTCTGTAGGCGATTTTTTCTATATTAGAATATGTATCTTGCGATGAATTCTAGGATACAAAAATCTAGTGTCCCAATTTACCTTTATGAGAAAAATAGTTCTTTATATTATTTGTATTTGTGCACTTTCGTGCAAAAAACATAGTCCAACACTTCAAACTGGTTTTTGGAGAGCAGCTTTAACTGTTCAGGATGCAAAAGAACTTCCGTTTGTATTTGAAGTAAAAGAAAATGGAATACTTGTGATTCAAAATGCAGAAGAACGCATTGCAGTAGACGAAATTATCATTAAAGGAGATAGTATTAGAATTCAAACTCCAGTTTTTGAAGGGTATTTTCAGGGTGTCTTTAATAAAAATGGCACTCAGATTACAGGTGATTTTATAAAACCAAGCCTAGATCGTGTGGTTCCTTTTATAATGGAATATGGGAATGGAGTACGCTTTCGCGAAAGCGTAAAAACTCCTATAGCCGATATCACTGGAAATTGGGAAACCATATTTAGTGATGAAGTGCCAGAAGATCGATATATTGCAAAAGGCATCTTTAAACAAGATGGAAATCTAATAACAGGTACATTTAGAACAACTACGGGTGATTATAGATTTCTTGAAGGAGTACTAGAAGGAAATCAATTACAACTATCTACATTTGATGGAGCTCATGCTTTTTTGTTTACTGCAACAGTAACAGACAGTACGTTAGAAGGGCATTTTTATAGTGGAAATCATTGGAAAGAACCTTTTAAATCAAGACGGAATGATCAATATGAACTGCCAGATGAAAAAGACTTAACATATATAAAAGATGGGTATGATGGGCTTTCATTTACATTTCCAGATTCAAATGGAACGTTAATTTCCTTAGAGGATGATCAGTATAAAGACAAAGTTGTTCTTGTGCAGATTATGGGATCTTGGTGCCCTAATTGTCTAGAAGAATCTACCTTTTATGTAAAATACTTAGAAGAGAATCCAAACCCTGATTTTGAAATCATAGGACTTGCTTTTGAATATGCACCTACACAAGAAAAGGCTTTTGGAAGCATTAAACGTTTAAAAGATAGATTGAAGATTCCATATCCTATTTTATTAGCACAGTATGGTGACTCTGATAAGAAACTGGCTAATGAGAAGTTACCTATGCTTAATCATATCATTTCATATCCTACCTCTATTTTTGTAGATAAAAAAGGAAAAGTGCGACGTATTCATACTGGTTTTAATGGAGCTGCTACTGGACAAAAATATATTGATTTTAAAGAAGAATTTGATCAATATGTTAAATCCCTACTTGCAGAGTAGATTTAACAAGAAACTAACATTTTTTATAAAATGGCATTCATACCTTTTCGCTTCTAAAAAAAACAATCTAGAAATGAAAAGAATACATCAAATTATTGCTAGTCTAGCAATATGTCTATTAATCGTAAGTGTAGATGCTACTGCACAAATTAAGACCCCTGCAACAAGTCAAAAAGCAACTGTTGGACAAACTGTCGGCATTTCTGATATCTCTATTACTTATTCTAGGCCTAGTGTACGTGGTCGTAAGATATGGGGGACGCAACTAGCTCATTATGGATTCCAGAACTTAGGGTTTGGTACAGCAACAGCAGCTCCTTGGCGTGCTGGAGCTGATGAGAATACAATCATTACTTTTTCTCATGACGCTACTGTAGAAGGAAAAACTATAAAAGCAGGAACTTATGGATTACATGTAGGTTTACAAGAAAATGGAATGGCTACTATCGTTTTTTCAAATAACTCAACTTCTTGGGGAAGTTATTTTTATGATGAGAAAGAAGATGCGTTACGTGTAGATGTAAAAATGATAGATAATGCGCATACAGAATTATTGACGTATGCTTTTACATCGGTAGATAATACATCTGCAACTGTGGCATTACAATGGGAGAAAAAGGCAATTCCTTTTAAAGTAGCATTTGATGTTTCTGGTATTGTAATGGAAGATATTAGTAACAAACTTAGAGATCAAACTGGATTTAATCGTCCTGCTTGGGAAAGTGCTGCTCAATATGCATATAGCGTTGGAAATATGGAAAAAGCATTAGAATGGGTAAATACAGCACAACAAGGGTGGTTCTTTAGTCAAAAAACATTCACAAATGCACAGTTGAAATCGGCTATTTTAAATCAAATGGGTAAATCTAATGAGGCTATTTCTGAGATGGATAGTGTACTAGATCAAGGTACAGCTTTAGAATTACACGGATATGGAAGACAGTTAATAGCTAGTGGAAATCTTGAAAAAGCAACAGAAATCTTTAAAACCAATGCTAAGAAAAATAACAATGCTTGGCCTACGCAATATGGTTTAGGAAGACTATATTCTGCGAGAGGAGAGTATAAGACAGCTATTAAATACCTTCAAAAAGCATTGACAAATGCACCAAATCAAGGTTCTAAAGGTAATGTGCAAGCTAATATAGATAGACTAAAAAAAGGGGAAGATATCAACTAACCTATTTAGAATATATTATAACAACTAGAAGCCCACATTTGTGGGCTTTTTTGTTTTATACTCATAAACTCCGTTGCTTTTTAAGTATCTTTCTAAAAAAAAGAAAATGAAAAGATTTCTATACGCACTGTTTTTGAGTGTTGTACTGCTATGCAGTTGCTCAGATATAGATGATAATGTAACAGTGTCTGAAAATGTCGTAACTGATTTTCCTGACTTTTCTTTTTTAAATTTTTCTACTCAAGGATCAGTTTTACAATATCAATTTGATGAATTTACACAAACAGGAAATTTTTCAGATATAGCAGCTTTAGATGGTATAAACCCAAATATCCAACGTATTTATGAATTTGGAGATGTAGCAGGTTTGTACTCAGGAAATCAAGTATGGTTGAAAAATGTACGGACAGGAAGTGTTATTAATGGGATGAATTTCTTTTCTGAAAGTGATACAGAGTTTCGTAATTGGACAATAAATTCAGAATCTGTGGTATTTTCTGGATTTCATGACTCTATCAACTTTGATAATTTTATTGTACGTATTATAAATTTAAATAATAATGTTATTTCAAATGTTATTGTAGGGAATATAGGACAAACAGTAGAAGCCAATTTTAATCAAGACCATCTTGTTTTTTATGAAAATGAGATTTCCGAAAATGGAAATATTCAATCAAAACTAGTTGTAGTAAATACTGATGCAATGGAATCATTAGGTATACAATTATTTGAAAATAGAAATATCATAGGGACCGTTTTTGGAGAGCAAAATGATGTTTTTGTGTTTTATAATGACGCATCATATACACGCTTTGATTTATCGTCTTTTACTCCTTTAGATTCTGGAGTTTCTTCTTTACAAGTACAATTAGATGGATCAGAAATTGTTAATGATTCAAAAATATTTTATGTACGTACTTTCCCAGAACCTAGTGTATTAGAACCTTTACCAGCAATATATGATATAGTATTGCAAGAAGAAACAATAGTAGATGTAACACCTGCATTAGAAATACTGGCTAATGACAATGGATGGGCAAGCCTTACAAGAACAACAATTGATTATGCCATATCAGTAAACAGTTGGTTAATTGGATACAATTACCTTGATGTAAATGGAGTTCTTATGGGAGGTGTAGCATTATTTTCTAATGAAGCCGAGCTTATTACTAACCTAGAAGTCGCTAATTTTCCAAACAACCTTATTGTGTTAGAGTAGAGAGGTATTCTTGTCTTAAAATAGTACTACTGGATATTAGTTGATGCTAAAACATACGTGTTATCACTGCTTCTAGTAAATGTACCAAAAAGTGACATTCCATCTGGAATCTCAGTAGTGAATTCATCACATAGAGTTGAGCAATCAATATCAATAGTATTCAAGAGCTTAAAACCATTGGTATTATCACCTGTAATGAAGGTGTCTGTAAAATCACCTCTATTAAAAATAAGACCTATTTCAAAAGATTCTGTAGTAGATCCTGATGTTTGACTTACAATTTCTATGAGCTCATAATGTATACTACTAGCATCTTCTGGAGGATTTTCTATATCAGATTTTCGAACCTCGAAATTCATAATCAAACCCTAACTCGTAAGTGAATCCTTCTATACTGTTAAAGAAAGGACTAAAATTAGAATCGTTATCTTCTCTTGCAGAAGTTGTAAGCAATAAATTAAGCCCTATAGCAGGTACTCTGTAATGTTTGATCTCTAGTGTTACTATTTCTGAGTTATCATTTGTATCGTCATCATTATTTGAGCAACTAGAGAAGAGACTTATAATGATCATTAAGATTAAAGAATTGATATAGTTAATTTTCATTGTATTGTTTTTTATAAGATACGCTTCAAGTGAAAAGGTTGCTTAGACTAGTAGTAAGAAATTGTAAACTAACTTATATAACTCCAAATATTTTTAAACTTAATCATTTGCGCATACATAAAGCGTATGATTTGATTTTCCGCTTTCGCGAAAACGGGATCATCCTTCACCACACCCCAAGCATAACTTCTTGCTATTTTCAGTATATCATTATCCCTTATAATATCTCCTATCTTGAGATTAAGAACACCACTTTGTTGAGTTCCCATAATATCTCCAGGGCCTCTAAGCTTTAAATCTACTTCTGCGATCTCAAAACCATCATTGGTGCGTGTCATGGTTTCTAGACGTATTTTGGAGTCACTAGAGAGCTTAAAACTGGTCATAAGAATACAATAACTCTGCTCTGCGCCACGACCTACACGACCTCTTAATTGATGGAGTTGACTTAATCCAAATCGTTCTGCACTTTCTATAATCATTACAGAAGCATTTGGAACGTTTACGCCAACTTCAATTACTGTAGTGGCAACCATGATTTGTGTTTCGCCTTTAATGAAACGCTGCATTTCATATTCTTTATCTGCGGCTTTCATCTTTCCATGTACAATAGAAATTTGATATTCGGGTTGCTGAAATTCTCTCGAAATGCTTTCATAACCATCCATCAAATCTTTGTAATCCATGGCTTCAGATTCTTGGATTAATGGGTACACAATATAGATCTGTCTTCCCTTTTTAATTTCGTCTCGAATAAAGGCAAAAACTTTAAGTCTATTTGCATCATATCTGTGTACTGTTTTGATCGATTTTCTACCTGGCGGAAGTTCGTCAATAATGGACACATCGAGATCCCCATAAACCGTCATAGCCAGTGTACGAGGAATGGGGGTAGCGGTCATTACAAGAACGTGTGGAGGAAATGCATTTTTATGCCATAATTTACTACGTTGTTTTACACCAAAACGATGTTGCTCATCGATGACAGCTAATCCTAGATTTTTAAATTTCACCTTATCTTCGAGTAATGCGTGGGTCCCAATTAAAATATCTAATTCACCATTTTCTAGCTTTTCGTGTAAAATTTTTCTATCTGAAGCTTTGGTTGATCCAGTTAATAGTGAAATACTGGTTTTTAGTGGTTTACATAATTCTAATAACCCATTGTAGTGTTGGACTGACAAAATTTCAGTTGGAGCCATTAAACACGCTTGAAAACCGTTGTCAAGGGCTATTAACATTGATAGTAATGCAACAATTGTTTTTCCAGAACCTACATCCCCTTGTAAAAGACGACTCATTTGTGCATTTGTGCCAAGATCTCGTCGTATTTCTTTAAGCACTCGTTTTTGAGCCCCTGTTAAATCAAAGGGTAAATGATGATTGTAAAAGTCATTAAAAGAAGGTCCAATTTTTTCAAACGGATATCCTTTAATTTTTGTTTTATGTGTTCTATTTTTAAATGCTAATTGTAATTGAATATAGAAAAATTCTTCAAATTTTAATCGATATTGTGCCCTTGCTAAATCACTCTGAGATTGCGGAAAATGAATGTTTAATAGTGCCTCTCTTTTGGGCATTAATTTTAGAGCTTCAACGATGGGTTTTGAGAGGCTCTCATGAAGGTGACTTTTAGCCTCTAAAAAGAGTGTTTGCATAAGTACGTTTACTACCTTATTTGTGATGCCTTTATTACTCAATTTTTCGGTACTTGGATATACCGGTTGCATGGCACTTCGTAAACTTTTTTTATGATCTTCTAGCAACTCCATTTCAGGATGTGGCATAGAATATTTTCCATTGTAATAATTGGTTTTTCCAAAAATCACATAGACTGTATTGAGTTTTAATCGTTCTTTAATCCACTTTTGACCTCTAAACCAAACAAGCTCCATGACACCTCCATCATCCTTAAAAGTAGCCACAAGTCGTTTGCCTTTTCCTTCGACCATTTTAAGACTGGTGACTTTACCGATAATTTGAACATCAGAGCTATTTCGTTCTAACTCAGAAATGGTATAATATCGTGTACGATCTATATATCGATTAGGAAAGAGATGAATGAGGTCTTGGTAGGTGTGAATCCCGAGTTCAACACGTAAAAGATCAGCCCTATTAGGACCGACGCCTTTAAGATAATCGATGGGTGTCTGAAGAAATCCTGGATTCATTAAAGCTAAGTTAATGTTACCTCATTGGTATTGTTATATTTTGATATTATTTATGATTTGATAAAGCTCATCTTGTTCCTCTTCGTTTGCATATGAAGCAACAAAGGATAAACTAAATCCATTACTAACAGTAGCATAGTATTCTTGAGTAACAGTTCTGTTTCCTACATCTATTTTTGCTTCTAGGATATAAAAATTTGCATTACCTATCTTTTTTTCAAATACTTCTTTTTCATAACGATATTCTAAATTGGTTTGATCTAAGAGCTTTTTTGCGTGAAAAAGATAATCACCTCCATTTTTTATTACTGAAAAGTTCTTTGTGTTCTCTGCGATGGCCATAAATGAAGGGTTAAACTCAATAACTGTTCCTACTTCATGCTTAAAAATAGTTAATAAGTAAGCACTATTGACCATAGATGCTTTTACAATAGACTTTAAATTCTGATTGTCTTTCATAGTGATATCAGTAGCAGATTCAACAAGATTGTTTACTTGCTGTTTATCTTGAACTGACCAACTTCGATCAAATTGTATTTTCAGGTCAAAATAATCATTGGTATATACACCTTGTTCTGTGGTTCCAAAGTCAAAGTTATTTGGAAGATTTTTTTCTTTTTTTGAGCAACTTAAAGTAGAAATTATAAAAAGTATGTATATGAAGTTTTTCATGTGTTTATTTATTTTCAAAGCTTTTATAGATGACTAGAATCATTAAAGCTAAGTTAAATGAATTTCACAGGAAGGGAAAATTTATTTAACTCCTTTAGAGTATCCTCAGAATTGTAACTAGGCTTTTTACGCTTTAACCCGAATAGCTTTGTTATTATATAAAGTTGTTATTGATAAGATGGATATATTCATAC
>CAYYSK010000112.1:0-10365 GCA_964474345.1 uncultured Flavobacteriaceae bacterium | reverse complement strand
ACTAGTGTTTATTGTCGTTTTGCACTTCATTACGAAGTTCTAATGCATAATTCGGGTTAAAAACACCTTGCTGATTCTTTGTTTTTTAACAAAACAAGGAAAATCGACAAAAATTTAGTTCTTTTAAACAATTAAATTTACATTAGCTTAATTATAAATTTACATACGTTTTATGGATAAATTTTTAGAACAGTTTTCTATAAATCTCGAAAATTCTTTTTCTCCTACAAATTATGTAGCATATATAGTACTCTGTGCTGCTTTACTATATATACTTTCTGTCATTTACAATAAATATGGACAATCTATATCAAATAGAACGCAGCTATCCAAAGTATTAATGATTGTTGGTTTGACTACATTCATTATCATCTCTATTGTAAAGTCATCTCTAGCATTATCTTTAGGTCTTGTAGGAGCCTTATCTATTGTTCGTTTTAGAACTGCTATTAAAGAACCTGAAGAATTAGGGTATTTCTTTATGGCTATTGCTATAGGTTTAGGAATGGGTGCCAATCAATTATTACCTACACTCATTGGTTTTATCATTCTGATGCTTATTATAGTATTACAACACAAAAGTGAAAATTCCAGTATTACTCAAAACTTGCTAATACATCTTGACTGTGATCCAGATCAAAAAACAACTATCATTAAAGACATAAGTGATACTGTAAGTGCAAATACTACACAAGTAGAAGTCAAAAGAATAAAGCACGAAGGGAAATCTATAGCTATTAATTTTCTAGTAAAAGTAAAATCATTAGAAAACCTGAACAGTATCAATGCCAAACTGATTGCTATAGATCCTAAAGTACAAGTGACTTTTATAGATAATACGCTTTAAAAAAGTAAGGATGAAAATCAAAAGTGATGTTTCAAAAAAAACAAATACTGCTACTATTTTAATAGTACTAGGTATTATTTGTCTTAGTTTTTTCTTACTTCAAAAGAATACAAAAATTAAAAGCACATCACAAAACACTCTTGAGTCCAATCAAGATATAGATACTGCCACATCTTTTGAAACCATCTCATATAACACCCTTTTTAACACTACTGATTATGAACTTTATAGTGATGCTGACCTTTCTATATATCTTATAAAAGCTTCAGGAATCACAAAGATGGTATATGCCTATAAAAAAGAAGTAAAAGAACGCGATCTTACAGATAATTTTTTTCTGCATATATACGTAAAAGACAGTACAAAACTTAAAGGGAATGCCAAATTTATAAATGTAGATTTTACACAAAAGCCTAAAATATTTAATATCGAAGGAAATACATATTCTGTTTTTCAAAGAGATTTAACAAGTAGTAGCTATACAGAAAATCACATCCCTATTAATACGATAGCATTCTTAAATACCGGTCGTTTTAAATCGGGAGAAGGGAGGTCCTTAGATCTTAGAAAATTGACACCTAAAAACACCACTAATATTGAACTACAAAATAACTTAGATTTTGTAACTATCACTATTAAACAAAAAGGCTTTGAAAAGATTAAAGCCAAAAGAGTTGATGCATTAAACAAAGGAGTTCTTATATCAGAAGACAATGACCTTATACCTGGCATTATACAATTAGGCAATGAGAAATCCCAAAAAGCGGAACTACGTCTTAAAGGAGATTGGATAGATCATTTAAAGCATGACAAAAAGTGGTCCTATCGTATTATTATGAAAGGGGGAAATACTTTTAAAGGCATGCGTAAATTTTCTTTACAACATCCTGTTGTACGTAACTATTTATGGGAATGGTTATTCAACAAAACTGTGAAAGATCAAGGGATTATAGGGTTGCGATATAATTTTGTCAATGTAGCACTTAATGTTAAAGACACTTCAACTGTAAAAATCCCTATGGGAATTATGGCTATAGAAGAATCCTTTGATAAAATACTTATAGAGAATAATAAAAAAAGAGAAGGGATTATTCTCGCTTTTGATGAATCCTTACTATGGAAAGATAGAGAAAAACAACGTATTCTAGGCTTGGAGGATAACTCACAATCACGAGAATTACACAGTTTATCTAATGCGCAAATCAAAGTTTTTAATGAAAATAAAGTATTATCTGATCCCAAACTTTTAAAGCAATTTAAAACAGCAAAAGATTTACTGGATGGGTTACGAGAGGGAAATTATAAAATATCTGATGTTTTTGATATTGATCGCTTAGCAACATTTTTAGCTCTAACAAATTTATTTGGAGGTGGCCACGGTCTTATATGGCATAATTTACGCATCTATTACAACCCGATAACAAATAAGCTGGAACCTATTTCTTTTGATTCTAATAGCGGTAGTCGTATAGACAGAATCATGCAGTATCCTATGGCTAAAAATGATAGTGTTTTTCAAGAAAAATTTTTAGAAAAATTAGCCCTTGTAAGTAGTACAGATTTTATAAAAAAACTTCTTGCTTCACGTGCTGATGAATTAGAACAATTAAAAATATCATTATACACAGAATATAATAATGATATAGATCTAAATATCTTAGTACACAATAGTAATTTCATAAAGAAAAAGATCAATCCTGCTGCTCTTATAACTGCTAATCTATTGTCTTATGACAATACACAAATGAAAGTCGAAATAAATAATATTTCTGGATACCCAATTACCATAGAAAATCTCTCTGATATTGAAGCAAGGGTTCTTACTACAAACAAAAACTCTTTTCATATTAAAGAGAAAACAAGCGCTATTATAGACTTTACGCTTAGTGATTATTTTATAAATGCTTTTGTATCAAAAAAGAACAAAAAAGGAACCTTTCAATATCCAAAAGATGTCCAAAAACTCAACATAATACATCATCTACCAGGTGTAAATATCAAAAGAAAAGCACCATTAAAGCCGTATGGGAAAAATCCTGACTTAGATCAAAGTATTTCGTATTACAAAAAAGGAAACGAACAAAATTTTCATGAATTCCCTTTTATAGAAGAGCAATCAGAAAACACTCTTGTATTTAAAGAAGGAACTCACACACTCACAAAAGATCTTATTATTCCATCTGGCTATACTATAAAGGTTTCTCCAGGGTTTTTGTTAGACTTTAAAAATGATGCTTCGCTATTTTCTTACTCCACTTTTATAAGCAATGGCAATAAAGAAAAGCTTGTTAAATTTTATTCTTCAGATAGTACAGGAAGGGGTATATTCGTTTCTAATGCAACTCAAAAATCTCAAATACACTATACTGTTTTTGACAATCTTTCTAATCCAAAATCAAATATCTGGGAAGTATCTGGCGCAGTCAATTTTCACGAAAGTGACGTTATAATAACCCACTCCTCATTTTCTAATAATAGATGTGAAGACGGATTGAATATCATACGATCATCATTTACAATGACCGACACTGTATTTGAAGGCACACAATCTGACGCTTTTGATGGAGATTTTGTAACAGGAACTTTAGAACGATGTACGTTTTTAAATGCTGGAAATGATGGCATTGATGTATCAGGATCCGAATTAGCTATAAAAGACATTGTCATAAAAAACTCAGCTGACAAAGCTGTTAGTGCTGGAGAAAATAGTGCTATTTCTGGAGAAAACATCAAAGTAATCGGTGGTGAGATAGGTGTAGTAAGCAAAGATCTTTCAAAAATACATCTTACCAACCTTAGCATCATAGACACACGCTTAGGGCTTTCTGCTTTTCAGAAAAAATCAGAATACGGTGTAGCTTCTATTGAGATTTCAAAGCTCACATTAGAGAACAACGAACTCGATTACCTTATAGAAAACAGATCCAGTCTTATTATAGATAATATTGCTGTAGAAACGGTATCTAATAATGTGATTGATCAAATGTATGGAAAGGAATATGGAAAAAGCAGTCGTTAAGAGTAATCATAGATATGAACGCAAATTCATCTATGAACATTGGACTCCTGAAGATCTTATAGAAACTGTTGTTCTTTCAAATTCTTTTTGCTTTCGCGAAATTTTTCACCAACGTACTGTCAATAATATATACTATGATGACCAGGCGATGAGTTTTTATCATCAAAATGTATCTGGAGATGAACTAAGAGACAAATATCGATTACGTTGGTATGGAGATTCTTTTGAAATTATAAACAATCCTATACTTGAAATAAAGAAAAAGTTTGGTTCAGTAGGTGATAAATTATCCTTCCCAATGTCTGACTTTATTCACAATATCAAAGAACATTCATTACAAAATACACAAGAAAAGGTATATCAACATATCCTTGAGAAACATCCTTCTGAGCTAGCCTTAAAGCTTAGTCAATTAAGCCCCTCTCTATACAATTCTTATGAACGAAGGTATTTTCTATCAGATTGCGATACATTCAGAATTACTATAGATTATAATATGACTTTTTATAATCCTTATTTTACAAATTATGAATCTTCTAAAGCTCAATTATCAGATATTATTTTAGAGTTAAAATATAAAGTCCCTCATGATAAAGAAAGTAGAAAACTCACACAGCAACTTACTGCTCGTTTATCTAAAAACTCAAAATACGTAAGAGGTGTTGACCTTATACATCATCAACAAAGTAGTTAATCATCCTCTCCATCCTAATAGTCGTTATGCGTATTTTATTCATCATAATAATCTCTTCGTTTTTTATACATTGTAGTTCTAAAAACGACATATATACTACACCAACTTTTTCTAAAGATGGCATCCTGCAAGTTGTTATTGAAATACCAGGAGGAACCAATAAGAAAATAGAATATAATCCGAAGAGAAAAACATTTGAAATAGATCAAAGAAACGGAACTGATCGCATCATTCCTTTTCTTCCTTATCCTGCAAACTATGGTTTTATTCCATCTACATTATCAGATCAATTATTAGGAGGAGATGGAGATTCTTTAGATGTTTTATTAATTTCAGAATCCATAGCTACTGGGTCTATCGTAGAAGTTATACCTATTGGAGTGCTTAAATTATTAGATAATGGGAAATATGATTACAAAATTATTTGTGTTCCAAGTAATCCTAATAAACGTATCATAGAAGCCACAACTTATTTGCAATTCACAAAAACATATCCTGTAGCAAAAGAAATTATAGAATCTTGGTTTTTACATTATGACACTGGCGGAGATGCTCTAATAAGTAAAGGATGGGGTGATGAAAAAGAAGCTTTATTAGAGGTTAATAAAAACTATATAAAGTAAAAAGCTCTGTTATTTTAACAGAGCTTTTTATTTTAGTTAGAAGCAAATATATCTATTCTACTGTTACAGACTTAGCTAAATTTCTAGGTTGATCTACATTTTTATCAAGCATTACTGCTATATGATATGATAGTAGCTGTAAAGGTATTGTTACCAAGAGTGGTGTAAGTGGTTCTAATGTTTCTGGTATTTCAATCACGTGATCAGCCAGTTTTTTCACTTCTGTATCACCAGAAGTAACAATGCCAATAATCTTACCACTACGAGCTTTGATTTCTTCTACATTACTCACTACTTTCTCATAATGTCCTTTTTTAGTTGCAATAACAACTACTGGCATCTGCTCATCTATTAATGCTATAGGGCCATGTTTCATCTCTGCTGCTGGGTATCCTTCAGCATGTATATATGATATTTCTTTAAGTTTAAGAGCTCCTTCTAATGCTACAGGGAAATTATATCCACGCCCTAAATACAAAGCGTTAGAAGCATCTTTATATTGAGAAGCTACGTACTCTGCTTGATCATTTGTTTTAAGTGCTTCTGCAACTTTTCCTGGAATACGTTCTAATTCTTGCAAATATGCTCTAAACTCAGAATTTGAAAGTTTCCCTTTATGTTTAGCAAGTTTTAAAGCGATTAAGGTTAAGACTGTAATTTGAGTAGTAAATGCTTTTGTAGAAGCTACTCCAATTTCTGGACCTGCATGTGTATAAGCGCCTGCATGAGTTTCTCTAGAAATTGAAGATCCTACTACATTACATACTCCAAAAACAAAAGCACCTTGTTTTTTTGCTAGCTTAATTGCTGCCATTGTATCTGCCGTTTCTCCACTTTGAGAAATAGCTATTACAACATCATCTTTATAAACAATAGGATTTCTGTATCTAAATTCAGATGCATACTCTACCTCTACCGGTACACGTGCAAATTCTTCAAATATATATTCTGAAACTAGACCTGCATGCCATGAGGTACCACATGCTACAACGATAATACGTCTAGCATTTAAAAACTTATCTAGATGATCATCAATTCCAGCCATTTTTATAATACCTTCATCTACACGCATTCTCCCTCTAAAAGTATCTGTAATAGCATCTGGTTGTTCGTAAATCTCTTTAAGCATAAAGTGATCATATCCTCCTTTTTCTATTTGCTCAAGATTCAATTGGAGTTCTTGTATATAAGGATCTACGAGAGAGTCATCTTTAATCTTACGTATTTTTAGTTTTTTATGGTTACGTACAACTGCCATTTCTCCATCTTCAAGATAAATTGCATTGTTTGTAAATTCAATAAAAGGCGTTGCGTCAGAAGCTATGAAAAATTCATTTTCACCCACTCCTATTGCTAATGGACTTCCTAAACGAGCCACAACTATTTCATTTGGCTTCGTTTTATCAAAAACTGCAACAGCATAAGCACCTATCGTTTGATTAAGTGCAATCTGAACGGCTTTCCCTAATTTTACGCCTTCTTTGATTTTTACATCTTCAATTAGGTTTACAAGTACTTCTGTATCCGTATCTGATGTAAAGGTGTATCCTCTATTAATAAGCTCTTTACGTAACGGATCATAATTTTCTATAATTCCGTTATGTATGATGACAAGGTTTCCCGAATTGGAAATATGTGGATGGGAATTTATATCATTAGGCACTCCATGCGTAGCCCATCTTGTATGACCAATTCCTATAGAACCGTTTGTAGAAATTTCACTCTCCAAACGATTTTTTAAATCTTCTACCTTTCCTTTTGTTTTGGATACTTTAAGGTTTTTTCCATCATAAAGTGCTATACCTGCACTATCATACCCTCTATATTCAAGACGTTGTAATCCTTGTAAAACTATAGGATATGCATCTCTATATCCTATATAACCGACAATTCCGCACATACTGCTATATGTTATATTGTTGTTTTATATTAATTATCTAAACCTAAAATTTGACCACAAGGAGAATTAGGATCTATCTCTTCAGTTAATGTATAAAATATTCTTAATTTCAATCTTTTCTCATCATCTGTACTCAAATTCCCATGAAGAATAGTCCCTTCTGGTGAAATCACACTAGAAATAGGTGTTCTTTGCGCATTTTCAATATCTCCTGTACCTCCTATTATTGCAGAATTAGGTTCACTAACATTCTGCGATACAGCCAATGCTAACGCCACATTAGTAGAGTCATTTTTGATAAGATTATTTACGTGCTGTGTAATTCGTATCCTATAACTCTCTCCAAGACTTGACACATTTCCTTCTTCTTCTCTCACTAATCGTCCCAAATGATTAGTTCGAGTGTCAATAGGTCCATTGACACCAACAGATACATCTAACGCATTATCTATTAATAAACTATTGTTTTCAAAATCAACAACAAACACTCTTTCAGGTTCTAATCTTCCTCCTCCAGTACCTAGATCGTCTTGATCTACAAAAAATGTTAGATTAGCCTCGTTAATAATAATAACATCTCCACAAGTACGTAATACTTCTAATTGATCTGCAACCTCATCTCCATCAAAATCTTCTCCAAAAAGTTCAATAATAGCAATACTACCATCACCTCCTTTTATATATAAATTTTCTTCTCCGTTTACTGTATCAGAGTTTTCAATTGCTGTAATGATAGAAGGGTCAAATTGATTTTGATAATCAATAACACTTACTCCACTAAAATCTAATGTAATATTTCCCAAACCAGAATTAGTAGGGTTACCAGGCTCTGCTGAATCATCATCACCTTCAAAACTATAGTATAATGTAATTGCTGCTTGATTAAAGTCAAACAAAAATAAATTACCATCATTATCTTCACTTTCTGCTTTTAAATAAAGACCTCTGAAATAGTCATTAAATGTATTAATATTAAGAAGCTCATCATCTCCTTGTCTTTGAATAATATTCTGATCCCAATAATCTATATCTAATTGCAATCTTAGTGCTGGAGAGATACGTTCTGTAAATTCTTTTACAATCTCTCCATCATCATCTAAAATAGGATCTCCATTTTCATCAAAAGTCACTTCTGTCAAAATGATTTCATTTGCTGAAGGTGTAAAATCATCAATTTGAAATAACAAATCTCCTTCTACTCCTGCAAAATCAGGAATTTCATTAGAAAAATAGATTTCAGGCTCTTCAAAATTAGAATTAGGGTCAAGGTCATTCAAGAAAAAATTAGATCTAAAAGCAGATAATCTAATTCCTCCTGTATTTCTAAATATCGAATCTAATTCAAATATATTATTACCATCTTCGTCTACTTCTACTTGTTCCGAAAAATATGGTAATGTAAAGACAACGCTATCAAGAACTGTATTATCTCCAAAATCTGGATTTACTCTTGACAATCCTACCTGAGACAAGTAGGATGCTGTTGTTCTTCCATATACAGGATCATTGTATACACCTACAACACCTACTGGAGCTCCATTTGTCTGAACACCATCTGGATAATTCATACTATAGGCAACAACGTCTATATTATCTACCATATTAGTATTAAAATTCACTTCACCAACTATACTGGTGCCAACCTCTCCTAAATCTTCTTCACAAGCAATGCATGCAAATACAAAGATCAAGGCAACTATGCCTTTTCTTATATAATTATAAATTTTCATCGTAGTTCTATTCTAGTACTCTTGTGGTATAAAATTCTTCGTACGCCTGTGGGAATTCCTCTTTCTTCTTGTAAGGTAAAACAGGAATTTTGGTGGTATTTAAGATCTTCGTAAGATCTTCATTTAATTCAGAAGAACCTATAATTGCTGCATCCGAATTTTTAACAACTACTTTTATAAGGTTTTCATAAGTAGGATCCTGAAGCTCTTCGATAGTATCTGTATCTATACCATCAAAAGCAATCTTATTAATCATTTCTTTATTTAATGATCCTTCGTATCCTTGATTGTATATAGAAGTTACTATTTTACTTTGACTAAACAAAGGCTCACTAGCATAATATTGTTTAAGATATAATGGCAATAATGATGCCAACCATCCATGAACATGGATAATATCTGGTGACCAATTTAATTTCTTCACTGTTTCAACGACTCCTTTTGCAAAGAAAATAGCACGCTCATCATTATCAGGAAAAAGATTTCCATCTTCATCCGTAAATGTAGCTTTTCTTTTAAAGTACTCTTCATTATCTATAAAGTATACTTGAATACGTTCTTTAGGAATAGAAGCAACTTTTATAATAAGTGGCATGTCAAAATCATTAATGACTAAGTTCATCCCTGATAATCTTATTACTTCATGTAGTTGATGCCTGCGCTCATTGATATTGCCATAGCGAGGCATAAATATGCGTATTTGACCTCCTTTGGAATTCACCATTTGAGGAGCTTCAAACGACATAGAGGCAATTTCGGTCTCTGGCAAATAGGGAATAACTTCAGATGACACGTACAATATCCTCTTATCTTTCATATATAGTATTGTTGATTATTTTTATGTGTAAAAACACGCAAAAATACTAAATTTTATGCAATCTGCCTTTAATATAGTAAGTTTGCAGGCGTTAATTTTTTGATAAAGTGAACTTAATAAAAACAAAAACTGAAATAGCAAAATATGTTTCAGAAAAAAGAAAGCAAAAATATTCTATAGGTTTTGTGCCTACAATGGGAGCTCTTCATCAAGGACACGCCTCACTCATTGAGTTTGGTTTGAAACATCATGATTATATTGTTGTAAGTATTTTTGTAAATCCTACTCAATTCAATAATACCTCTGACTTAGAAAAATATCCACGAACTCTAGATAAAGATGCTTCATTTTTAAGTACATACGGAGGTAAAATATCCATTTACGCTCCTTCTCCTCAGGAAGTATATGGAAATCAAGTGATTTCAAAAAAATACAATTTTAAAGGGATTGAGTTAGTTATGGAAGGAACACATCGACCTGGTCATTTTGATGGAGTGGGAACTGTTCTTAATCATTTATTCAGACAAATACAGCCAGATGAAGCTTTTTTTGGAGAAAAAGATTACCAACAATTACTTATTGTAAAAAAACTTGTTGAAATAGAAAAATTACCTCTTAAGATAACTGGATGTCCTATACATAGACAAAAAAATGGCTTAGCAATGAGTAGTCGTAATGCCAGATTAACAACTCAACAGCTGGAAGAAGCCACTTTTATTTACAAGATACTTCGCC
>CAYYSK010000111.1:0-10465 GCA_964474345.1 uncultured Flavobacteriaceae bacterium | reverse complement strand
CGATTAAAAAGAGAGCAGGCATAAATAAAATCGAATGTTGAAAAACAGAAATACGATTCACGTAGAATGTATTATAAGTATTACTATTGATAGACACAAAAAAATGATTAATTGGTAGTAAATGATGAAATCCCCGTCACAATTTATGTTGAGTAATCATTAGAAAAAATAAAGTTCCAATACTGGATTAAAAATATTAGTTAGTATATAATGAGATTCCCTCCTACGAGGGAATGAAAAATAAAATCATGAGTAAGCAAATAGAAGAATTTAATGAGTATCGCACTAGAATGAATGAAATGATACTTGGCGATAACAACAAAGTAATAAAACGCATCTATAACCTAGACACCAACACCTATGCTGCTGGTGCACTTGATGTAAAAACAAAAGAATTATTAGGTCTTGTTGCTTCGGCTGTACTACGTTGTGATGATTGTATAAAATATCATTTAGAAACAGCATATAAAGAAGGTGTAACTACCGAAGAAATGATGGAAACTATGAGTGTTGCAACTCTTGTCGGAGGTACTATTGTAATACCTCATCTACGTAGAGCAAGAGAATTTTGGCACGAATTAGAAACACAAAATCAGTAATTTACCTGATTCAATGAATTTCAAAAGAAAAAACACACTCTATCTATTATTTTTAGTCACATCTGTATTCTCATATGGACAGACTACATTAAATATCAATATTATTAGTGATGTAAAAATTGATTCTTTAATAATTAATAGAATTTGGTCATCTGACAAGTATCCAATTACTTTTAAAAATCAACAGATATATTTGTATAGTACTACTGTCCACATCAATGATTCAATTGGAGATAAATACACTTTTAATATTAATAATAAAAAGATTTATGCTTGGTTAGACCCTAATAAAATAGAAGTAACATTACTTTATAAAAATGGGAATTTAAAAATTTCAAATATAATTAATAGCCTTCTTTATTATAAGGATAAAAAGTATCAGGCTACATTAAAAAGTCTCCAAAAAAAAAATAAACCAACAAAAAGTTTTATTTTAAAAAGTATTACAGAAAATGATCAAAATATTCATATCACAGAACCTCTTTCTGACTTTTTATACTATCATCAAAACGATAAAGAAAACTTAAAAATAATTCTAACTCTCCTAGACACTCAAGCTAAAGAGATAAAATCTCACAAACTATTTAAAAAGATATATAATAGGATCAAGACACTTATTAATTTAAAAAAAATAGACTTGTCAAAATACGAAGTTATAGATTTAGATAATCACGTATCAACGTTAAGTCAGCATACTGACGCTGAATATAGTATACTTGATATATGGTATTTAAACTGTATAACCTGTATTACAGATCATGATAAGATCAAAAAAAAACGTTCTTGGAGAAATCATGATAAAGTGAAAATTATTAGCCTATTAAATGTAATCACTGATAAATGGACAACCTATTCTAGAAAGAAAAAAATGTCTT
Organism: uncultured Flavobacteriaceae bacterium; assembly: GCA_964474345.1. GTDB lineage: Bacteria > Bacteroidota > Bacteroidia > Flavobacteriales > Flavobacteriaceae > Dokdonia. Next base: position 8,991 of record CAYYSK010000111.1, on the reverse strand, counting down.
GGACAAATCTAAGGCTTGTAAATGGTCATCTTGCTATGGATTTAAACCTTTATTTTTTCCCTACCTATATTGTAATTAATTCAAAAGGCGAAATATTAGGGAACTATAATGATATTGAAAAAGCTATGAATTCCATCCCTAAATAAACATATTTAAAATCGTTAACACATTCCTAAAGTAATTCATCACTACATCTCAAATCTCTAGAAATACTTATATTTACCTATTATGAAATTACGTGCAGAGAATTTAATGAAATCGTATAAAGGCCGAAAGGTTGTAAAAGGGATTTCTGTAGAAGTAAATCAAGGAGAAATTGTTGGGCTTCTCGGGCCTAATGGTGCTGGAAAAACAACTTCTTTTTATATGATTGTAGGCTTAGTAAAACCTAATGGAGGAACCATTTATTTAGACAATCAGGAAATTACCAAATATCCGATGTATAAACGTGCACAAAACGGTATTGGTTATCTCGCACAAGAAGCTTCTGTTTTTAGAAAGTTAAGTATAGAAGACAATATTTTAAGTGTATTACAACTTACTAAGCTTTCTAAGAAAGAACAGCTTCATAAGATGGAAGAACTCATTGAAGAGTTTAGTCTTGGTCATATACGTAAAAACCGAGGAGATTTATTATCCGGAGGAGAGCGTCGTCGTACAGAAATTGCACGTGCCCTTGCGACATCGCCTAATTTTATATTACTTGATGAGCCTTTTGCTGGAGTAGATCCTGTAGCGGTAGAAGATATTCAACGTATCGTTGCTCAACTTAAAAATAAAAACATAGGAATACTCATCACTGATCATAATGTTCAAGAGACTCTTGCTATAACAGATCGCACCTATTTGATGTTTGAAGGGAGTATTTTAAAACACGGAATTCCAGAAGAACTTGCAGCCGATGAGATGGTACGTAAAGTATATCTAGGACAAAACTTTGAACTTAGAAAGAAAAAAATATTTGATTAATTTTAAAAAGCTCTTTTCAATATTGAAAAGAGCTTTTTAAATATTCATTTGGTATTATTCTTCGATTTGAACATTTTTTTGCATTTTAATTGTAAGAATAAGCATAGCCAATCTTCCTATTAAAAAAGCAACAAGTCCAAATACAGTTGTCAGCAAAGCTATTTTAAGGCCTCCTGCAAACATAGGTTGAGATACTTTATCTACGGCTTCGATAGCATCAAAAGCAGAAATAAGCCCTATAGTAGAACCTAAGAATCCCCATATCATGGCAAAAAGACTCAAATGACCAATAGTTTGATTGGTATGTACTGTACTTTTCTTCCCTAGTAAACTCAGAACAAATAATACAATAATGACGATAATAATAAGTACTAAAGGTACCATAAACACAGGACCACCTTCTTGTATACGGTCTATTAATTGTGACATAATTTAATTTTTAAATGTTATTATGTAGTAAAAGTAGATGTATACGCTTTCGCGAGAGCATAATTACGACCAATTCCCTTTTTAGAACCTGTTATAACTAAATACGGCATCAAAACTACAAATACATAATTATACAAGTCATTATAGGTGTAAAATAGGTAATCTGTCTCAAAAAACTATAAAGTTGAAAGATTTTATACACCTTTGCAAGATGTGGAAATCAATATTAAAGGAGTTAAAATTTACCCCTGTACATCTTATTCTATGGATAGGTGTCTGGTTATTTTACAGTTACTTCTTTAGTTATGGATCTACCAATACTGATTTTGTATTCTGGTTTTCTACAAGTCTTTTACCAGTAACTATTATCATTACTTATTTTATATCATATGGATTAATACCTACTTATTTAATTACAAAAAAGTATGCACTCTTTATCACATATTTAGTATATACAATCATATGTTCTGTATATGTGATTTTAATTATCACTTTTATCAACCTTATTTTTCTTTCTGATTTTAATATCGGAAAGATGCCATTACTCACACGTAATGTAGTTTTTGTTCTTATACTCGTATATCTTGTTGTCAGTGTCGTTTGCTTTATACAATTATTAAGGTATAATTATAAAACATCAAACAAAAACAAAGAATTAGAAAATAAGCTTCTAGAAGGAAAGTTACTCTTAAAACAAAAAGAGCTGTATTACCTTAAGCAGCAAATACATCCACATTTTTTATTCAATACATTAAATACAGTTTATGGGTTTGCACTTAAAGGGTCTGAAGAAACTCCAGAGCTTATCCTGAAGTTATCAAATCTATTAGACTATATACTCAATCAGATAGAAAAACCTACAGTACCTCTTACAGAAGAAATTAAACATATAGAGGTATATATAGGATTAGAGCGCGTACGTTTTAGAGACACATTACGTGTCCATTTTACAAAAGATATTGGTAAAGAAATACAGGTCCCTCCCATGTTATTTATTGCTTTTGTTGAAAACGCATTTAAACATGGAACACCTATTGATGGCTTTTTGGATATAAATATTGAGTTAAAGACTAATAAAACACAGTTATTATTTACAATCCAGAATACTATAAATAAAAAAGATCTTAGTAGAGAAAGTCATGGTATTGGGTTAGAGAATACAAAAAAACGACTAGAAACCCTCTTTCCAAATTCATATACTTTACAGTATACAGAAGAAGGTGCCATATATAAAGTTTACTTAGAGATACAATTAAATTCATGACAAAACAGTATACAGCCATACTCGTAGACGATGAGCCTACTGCCCGTGAGATACTTGCCACTCATCTGAGCAAAATAGATACTATCCAAGTAGTCGCTAGTTGTAAAAATGCTACAGAAGCTTTTTCTGTATTAAGTAAACAACCTATCGATCTTGTATTTTTAGATATTAATATGCCCGAAATAACTGGGCTTATGTTTGCAAATGCTATTCAAGGAAAAAGTCAAGTAATTTTCACAACAGCTTATAGAGAATATGCTGTCGATGGTTTTGACCTTCAAGCTATTGATTACTTACTTAAACCTATCTCATTAGAACGCCTTATGAAAGCTGTTCAAAAATTCTTAGAACTACAATCTAAAGACAAAATACAGCAAACACCTCATGAATTCACTTTTTTTAGATGTGATCGAAAAATGGTTAAAATTAATTTTAATGACCTATTATATACTGAAAGCTGTGGGGATTATATAAAACTTCATACCAATCAAAAAACACATATCACTAGAGAAACAATTACTACAATTATAGAAAAACTACCTGAGCAACATTTTATACGCATACATCGTTCATTTATTATTAATATCTCAAAAATAGATAGTTTTACAAATGAACACATAACTATAGGTCGTTCTTCAACACCTATAAGCAGGAGTTATAGAAGTACTGTTGCCCACCTCCTTAGTACAATAAAGTAAGTACTATAAAACTATATTAAGTATCTTTGCAAGACTGCCCAATTTGTTTCGACATAGATGCAGGTTACTAATAAAAGATTTCTAATGGAGTTTATACAAGATGTATATTCAAACATGTTGAAATTATATGAAGATGAAAACAGAATTGAAAAAAAACACAGACTATTACCAAGAGCAAATAGAAGCAATGGGTAATGATCATATAGGTTCAAGTGCAGTCACTCCACTCCGTGATGACGCTTTTGAATTAAGTGATATAGAAAAAATAGCAAGTATTAAAAAAGATGTTGCTCACATTATGGAGACATTAGGTCTTGACATGACTGATGATAGTCTTAAAGGCACTCCTTCTCGTGTAGCAAAAATGTTTGTAAATGAAATTTTTGGTGGTTTACATCCAGATCGTAAACCTAAAGCATCTACCTTTGATAATAATTATAAGTATGGGGAAATGCTTGTAGAAAAAAACATTGTTGTGTATTCTACGTGTGAACACCACCTCTTACCTATAGTAGGTAGAGCACACGTAGCTTACATCTCAAATGGAACAGTTGTAGGTCTTTCAAAAATGAATCGTATTGTAGATTATTATGCAAAACGACCACAAGTTCAAGAAAGACTTACTATGCAAATTGTACAAGAGCTTCAAGAAGCATTAGGTACTAAAGATGTAGCATGTGTTATTGATGCAAAACATTTATGTGTAAATAGTCGTGGAATACGCGATATAGAAAGTAGCACAGTTACCAGTGAATTTGGTGGAAAATTTAAAGAAATAGCAACTCGAAGAGAGTTCTTGGATTATATAAAGTTAGATACTGATTTTTAATACGCTTTCGCGAAAGCATACTCGGTATAATCAAAAAAGATCGTCTAAAAACTAGACGATCTTTTTTACACCTACTCTAGACTCCTATTAATAGTTAATAGTTCTACCTTCAGTATTTGGCGATACACTATATTCATGTGCCCAGTGTACAGATTGTCCAGAACCTGCATTAGGAGTAAAATAAATAAACGATGCTGGAATCCCTACAAACCAATCATAGGTATCTCTAGCTGCATTACAAAAACAATATTCAAAACCTTCTGCTGAGTGCACAGTCGTAGGAATGCCTATTCCATTTGCCGTATATTCTAACTGATACTGAAGACGATTATATCTTTTTACAGTATCCCAACGAGTTCTCCATCCAAAAAACCAATAACGCTTTCTCTGCTGTAATTTGGTAGACGATCCTATAGAACTATAAAACCACCAATATCCATTAAATTGTCTTGATTTTACGCGAAAATCTCCCCCTGTAAAATAATCATACTGAGTAACCCCTCTTTCTAATTCTTCTTCTATATTTTCATTATTATTATGTCTATACACTAATAATTCATCACTTATTCTTAGTGATCTTCCTTTTCCTATTTGAACACTTCCTGCATTATAATCTTCTAAAAAACGATCTATTTGATTTCCAGAGCCTTCTGTGTATTGATATACAAATTCGCCATTAATTCTAAAGATTTCATTTGCAACTTTAATTTCTCCTTGTTGATTTAACAAAAGGTGTAACATCGCATCAAAAGAATTTACAATAGCAACATTTTCCATTTTAATTCCCATTTCATCAAGTCTCGCAAGATCGGTTTCATAAATAAACAATAACGAATTATAGTTTGCTTCTTCAGACATACGTCTTGCTTCATCTAATAAATCTTTATTTGAATCTTGTAATTCTCTAATAAATGATTCTAATTCTTCGAAAGATCCAAATTCTAAAATTTCTGAAGGAGTTTCTGTATTTGCTCTTCTTTCTTGAGTTAAATTTAATGCATCTGTCTCATTTTGTTGTAAATCTTCTATCGCTTCATCTGTACTACACGCAAAAAGAAATGCGCTTACAAGTAATAGGGTTACTAATTTTTTCATGGTTTTACTGCTAATTTTTCCTCCTACTCTATCATAGGCTTTTCGGATTCCGCCTTTTACATCATAGTAGTAGACTTATCATTTCATTACCCAAAAAAAATTAAAAATAATTTTAGAAGGAAATTTGCTGATTAACAAGTATTTAAAGTGAATTCATGTTGTGAAAGTGATATTTTACAATCTTATTTTATTAGGATTAAAAAACTATATTTAGGATAACATATATCATATATATAAAAGTGTAAAAAGGATTGGTTATATAAACGACAAACAAGCCAATATCCTTTTGATTTTGATGCAAAGCATACTATCTTCGTTATCTGAATTACAATCATTTAAAAGCCCAAAGAATGGCACGATATAAAGAGCAACAGTTAAAAATATATAATTCTCTAACTGGGAAAAAGGAAGATTTTATACCCCTTCTTGAAGGGCATGTTGGGATGTATGTCTGTGGGCCTACTGTATATAGTAATGTACATTTAGGTAATGTACGTACATTTATGAGTTTTGATATGATCTTTAGATACCTCAAACATTTAGGGTATAAAGTACGCTATGTTCGTAATATTACAGATGCAGGACATTTAACAGACGATGGAGATCAAGGAGAAGATAAAATTGCAAAGAAAGCACGTCTAGAAAAAATAGAACCTATGGAAGTTGTACAACAGTATACTGTTGACTTCCATAATATCTTAAATACATTCAATTTCTTACCACCTAGTATTGAACCTACAGCAACAGGGCATATTATTGAGCAAATAGAGATCATTAAAAAGATCATTCAAAATGGATATGCATATGAGAAGAATGGATCTGTATATTTTGATGTTGTGACTTTTAATAAAGATCATGAGTATGGCAAATTAAGTGGCCGTAAGCTAGAGGATATGATTGCGAACACTCGCGCTCTTAATGCACAAGATGAAAAAGAAAATCCCCAAGATTTTGCGCTTTGGAAAAAAGCAGGCCCTGAGCATATTATGCGTTGGCCTAGTCCTTGGGGTGATGGTTTTCCTGGATGGCATCTTGAATGTACTGCTATGAGTACAAAATACCTTGGAGATCAATTTGACATTCACGGAGGTGGTATGGATTTAAAATTCCCTCATCATGAATGTGAGATTGCACAAAATGAGGCTGCTTTAGGGACAGTTCCCGTACGTTACTGGTTACACGCTAATATGCTAACTCTTAACGGCCAAAAAATGTCTAAAAGTACAGGCAATAGCATTAATCCAGGAGAAATATTTACAGGAGATAGCCCTCATTTAAGTAAAGGTTTTGCTCCTAGTGCTGCTCGTTTCTTTGTATTACAAGCTAACTATAGAAGTATTCTTGACTTTAGTAATGATGCATTAATTGCTAGTGAAAAAGGGTTTGGCCGATTGATGGAAGCTTTAAAAATCATGAAGTCATTATCAACAAGCACAACTAGTAGTATGAATATTACTGCTTGGAGACAATCTTGTTATGATGCAATGAACGATGATTTTAATAGTCCTATTTTAATAGCCCAACTTTTTGAAGGTGTTAAACAAATACACTTAATTAAAGATGGGAAAGCTACAATTACTGTAGATGATTTGAAATTGTTAATTCAAACATTAGAGGCTTTTGTTTTTGAAGTATTAGGACTTGAAGATGGAGATGCTTTTACAAAAGCGGATGACTCAAAACTCTCTGGAACTGTTGAATTGCTTATTAAATTACGCAAAGAAGCTAGAGAAAATAAAGATTTTGCTACAAGTGATAAGATACGTGATGAATTGCTTGCCTTAGGCATTCAGTTAAAAGATGGCCGAGATGGTACTTCGTTTATCGTAAACTAATGACTTCTTTTAAAAAAATAGCAATTGCACCCTTTATAGGTCTTATTTGGTTTTATCAAAAATTTATATCATCCTGGACACCTTCCAGCTGTCGATATACACCTACCTGCTCTCATTATACCAAAGAAGCATTACAAACTCACGGACTCATAAAAGGAAGTAAATTATCTATAAAACGTATATTTTCATGCCATCCATGGGGAGGGCAAGGATATGACCCTGTACCTCCTGCAGAAGATTCTAAAAATTAAGCTAAGGATAATGCATACGCAAACGGACTTTGTTATCTTTACCCATAAGACAACGATAGTTATATAATATGCTACCATTTAAAATTACTTGGAATCCTCTTTCTGGATTAGATCTTGGTTTTCTCACCATTCACTTTTACAGCTTAATGTTTGTAGTTGCTTTTTCTATAGGGTTTTACCTTATGAAAAAAGTATATAATAATGAAAATATCCCTTTAGAAAAGCTAGACAAATTATTTATATATGCTGTTGTCTCTATTCTTATAGGAGCTCGTCTGGGACATGTTATCTTCTATCAAACAGAATTATTATGGGAAGACCCCCTATCTGTTTTTCTTCCATTTACGTTTAAACCTGAGTTTCAATTTACAGGATTTAGAGGTTTAGCAAGTCACGGAGCCTTTGTTATAGGAATGTACGGAATGTATCGATATAGTAAAAAGATACTTGAAAAGTCTGTATTATGGACTCTAGATCGCGTTACTATACCTGTATCCATAGGGGCCATGTTTGTAAGAATAGGAAACTTTTTTAATTCAGAAATGGTAGGTAAAGTAACTGATAGCCCTATAGGAATTAAGTTTGTTCAAGATCAAATCAGTGAAGGGAAAGCAATGTCTATTACCAAAATACGTAACCCTAGAAAAGCATACCAAGCTCTTACAGAAGATTCGCAATATGCAGATATAATGGCTGAGATTCCTTATCGTTATCCAGGACAACTTATGGAAGCCGCTGGATATGCTGTAGTATTTTTAATTATACTCTACCTCTATTGGAAAACAAAAGCTTCAGAAAAACTAGGATTCTTATTTGGTACTTTTTTACTTTTATTAATGGGAGTTCGACTCATTGTAGAAAACTTTAAAAGAGAACAAGTAGAGGGACGTGAAAATTGGATATTAGGTCTTAATACTGGCCAAATATTAAGTATTCCTTTTATACTTATCGGAATCTATCTTATATATACATCTTACACAAGAAAAACGGCTTAATATGAATATAAGAATAGTTTTAAGAGTCTTGTTAATTATAATTCTGTTTGTTGGTTGTAAAAAAAATACAGAAAAAAGATCTATTGCTCCTAGCGAAATTCCCTTTACAAAAGAAGGTACTCTTATGTTAAAAAAAGCAGATGGAAGCCTTATCAAAACAATAGATATTGAATTTGCTGAAGACGATTATGAACGTGAAACCGGATTAATGCATCGTTCAAGTATGAAGAGTCATCAAGGCATGCTTTTTATACAAGATGAAGAAGTTGTGCAAAACTTCTATATGAAAAACACACTCATTTCATTAGATCTTATTTTTATAGATAGTAACAAAAAAGTAGTGTCTTTTGCTGAGAATGCAAAACCTCTTGATCTTAGTTCACTCTCTTCTCAAGTACCTGCAAAATATGTACTTGAAATAAACGGAGGACTCTCTGAAGAATGGATTATTGAGATAGGTAATACCGTAGAGTGGACGAAAGATTAATTAGCAAATCAGATTAATCACATATTACATAAAAAACGTCGTTTTCCACGACGTTTTTATTTTTTCATTTTTTTACTTCCATTGTTTTAACCCGAATTATGCATTAGAACTTCGTAATGAAGTGCAAAACGACAATAAA
>CAYYSK010000110.1:0-10541 GCA_964474345.1 uncultured Flavobacteriaceae bacterium | reverse complement strand
TTCTTTTAAAGAATTGTGAAAACGACTATATTCGCCTATTAAGAGTATCTTCATATTGAGAGATGTCAAATATACTATAATCTACTAGATGATACATGCCTCTGTTCCTTTTGAGATTTTAATCTCAACAATGTTTCGATCTGATATATCATTTTTGGAAACCATGTTTCCAAATGGAGATTATAGTATGTACCCTATTTTAATAGTTAACCAAACAGATGCAGAACGACAATTACAGGTTGATCAAGGTACTATAAGAGTCATAAATACAGAAGAAAGAGGGCTGCCTCAAAGCCGTAATATGGCTATTCGTAATGCGATTGGAGAAATATGCTTAGTGGCCGATGATGATGTGTTATATGTAAATGATTTAGAATCAATTATTCTTAATGGATATACTACATATCCAGATGCAGCAGTTATCACTTTCCAGTTAATGAATACAAAAGGAAAGTTGTATAGGAGTTATCCAGATATTACAGAGCATACTTCTAAGCATATAAATACCGTAAATGGTGTAGTGATCAGTTTTAAAAAAAAGATGTTATTAGAAAAAGAGGTGTTATATAACCCTCATTTTGGACTCGGGACAACATTTGGTACGGCCAATGAGTATGTCTTTATGAAAAATGTATTAAGAGCAAAACTGCCAGCTTATTTTGTGCCTGAGGTTATATTAACACATCCAGATGAAAGTTCAGGGCAGGCAAGTGGTAGCGATCGTGTATTGTATGCTAGGGGAGCACTTACCTATAAGTATTATGGGGTTTTAAGTTATCTTTGGGTATTCAAGTATGTATTTTTTTTAGTACGTCACAAATATATTTCTGTTAAGGATGCTTTCGCGAAAGCAAAAATAGGATATTCAGGAATTAAACGATATAAACAATTACTAGCATCAGGCGAAGAACGTAGATAAATGATTAAAAATATAGATTTAGTAGATATTCCTAAAATAACAGATCCACGTGGAAACCTTGCTGTTATAGAAAATGATACGCTTCCTTACGCATTCAAGAGAGTATATTATTTATATGATGTTCCTAGTGATGCCTATAGAGGCGGACATTCACATAAAGAGTGTATGGAGTTTTTAGTAGCTTTAAGTGGTAGTTTTGAAGTAGTCTTGGATGACGGAACTTCTAAAAAACGAATTACACTTAATAAACCTAATAAAGGAGTATTGATTCCTACTGGTATTTGGAGAGAGCTTGAGAATTTTTCTTCAGGTGCAGTGTGCCTTGTATTAGCGTCAGAAATATATGAGGAAGAAGATTATATACGAGATTATGATGCTTTTTTATTATCCAAAAATAGTAAAGCTTAAACCTAATTTTTCCATTGTCTTTTTTACTTTAAAAAACAGAAACAATACCTGTCTAGGTTGTTTTAAAAGAAACAGCTGTTTCTTGTTAAGATTCTTAGGATCAATTTGATTTTTAAACTTTTTGAAATAAGAGATTTCATTCCATTGTTTAGCTTGAATAGCAAGGGAAAATCTATTGATATCAATAAATTTCTTTAATTCAGGATTTTCCAACTCTATACTTTTATATTGTTCAAAATGTGCACGATCTTTTACACTTTTTATAGACCTCCACAGACTACCTGGATTGATCGTGTAAATAACTAATGGGGAAGGGTTGAATACAATAGTATAATGCAAACCTATTCGAACGTATAAATCAGTGTCTTGTCCGCTTTTTATTGTTTGATCATAATACCCAGTTTTTTCAAAAACATCTTTTTTAAGAATGATACTAGAACTATGAAGTATTGATGTTTTTAAACTGCTTTCAAAATAGTTGTAGATACCTTCTTTTTGTGTTGGTATTGAATAGGGTTTTATAAATTTTTTATTTCCTTTTTTTGTATATATGGCACAAGAAAAGATAGATTCATTTGGGTATTTATATATGAGTTTTTGTTGTTCTTCAAGGTAATTTAATTCCCATAGATCATCTGCATCTAATAATGCTATATAAGTCCCAGATGCTATTTGTATTGCTTTATTACGAGCCGCTCCTGCTCCTTGATTGGATTGCTTAATATATTGTATTCTTGGATCTTTAAATTTGAAAATTTCAGATTCGCTATTATCTATTGAACCATCATTTATAATAATAATTTCAAAATCCTGAAAAGATTGCTCTAAAACTCTATTTAGAGTTTGTTCTATAAATTTGCCTTTATTATAAACTGTTATGACAATAGAAAATTTAGGCATTAGAATTTCTTTTTAAATATGTGTAATGTCTCAATTTGTATAGATCAAAAAGAAATAAGGATGGGGAAGAGCCTACTAAATTTTTTCTAATACCATTTTTAAAAAAACGCATTAACCACAAGAATAATCCAGTAGCTTTTCTCCTTTTTAGTTTTGTGTAGCTTTTTTGTAAACTACTGAGATTTTCTTCCATAAGCCCTTGTTTTTCATAATATATTGTTGTCTCAACAGCATCGAGCGTTTTTTTTAGAAAAGAAGTACTTGCTTCTAAACCTAGATGAATAACAGGATTTTCTATATGGTGTATATGTGCATTTAATGATTTTAACTGATGAGAAAAAAGATTATCTAGCCCATACTTATTTTCTTTACAAATATTTGCTTTTAAGAACACATCTTTCTTAATAAGTAAATTTTGAGAAATAATAAACCAAGGTTGTTGATTTCGTTTTTCTATAGATTGAGATTCTCGATGTTTCCCGTAATGCCATCGTAAATATTGATCAGAACTAGGTGGCGTTTCTTGATATAGAATCCCTCCAAAAATGACATCTATAGATGGTTGAATTTCATGTATATAATTTGCTATAAAATGAGAATTTGTGGGCATTACATCAGCATCTAAGAATAATAACCAATTATAAGAAGCTTTTTGAGCGAGTACTTCACGATTTTTGGTTCGTCCTAAGTTTTTCTCTTGAAAAAGATATATAGTATTAGGAAAAGAAACAATTTCTTTATTTATTTCTACAAAAGAAGAAGAGTGATCATCAGAAACAATGATTTCGGCAATGATATCAAGATTCTCTAATTGCTTATATACGTTTTCTAGTAACGTATATATATTATAATTATATGTCGGAATTAATATAGAAAGCATAGCTTATTTTACGAAAATACAATATTCATTATTGATATACTTTCAAGAGAAAGGAATCAAAAAATAAAATGATATTATTTCATTGCTTTTATGACACATTCTGATCGCCAACCATGAATATGATTATTTGTAGATACAAAATCTATAATTTCAGTTTGGAAATTCACTTCTTTTAATCGGTTATCTAACCCTTCCAATGAATATACTCGTACGTGATCTTTTTGGCCAAATGCTTTCAATCTTTCTTGTTCAGAAGTGATGCGATCATCTTCATAAATATTACCTTCTTTAAACGGAGTTTGTAAAAGACAGATTCCTTTAGGTTTAAGAACACGATATAATTCACTCATAGCTTTCTTATCTTCAATTATATGTTCTAATACGTGATAACATATAATAGTATCAAATGAATTGTCAGGAACATCTATAGCAGTAATGTCATACGTGTAATCTGCGATGAACTCATTCTCATAATCAGTGGCGCTATAGAATAAAACAGGTATTCTCTTAAAAATTCTATATAATGCTCTTGGAGGAGAAAAATGAAGCATTGCTCCAGAAAATAATGCGTGGTCATTTAAAATATGATATAATCTTCGAGATCTACTCCTGCTTCCGCAAATAGGGCATAATAAATCTTCTTTCCCTATTGGAATGAATTTCTTAAGACCAGTTTGGCACACATTACATGTATAAGTATTCCCACGATATTTAAATAAGAATAACTTTCTAAGAGTAACTTCATTCTTTAATAGGAATGATTTTGGGATAAGAGATTTTGCTATGTTCTTTGTAAAGTTGTACATAAGAAAATATTACACTGTTCTTTGTACTACTTCAAATATCTTATTGTTATCGCATTTTAGAGTTTTGGATGGGTACTTAAGTAATAAAGCATAATCATGAGTTGCCATTAAGATAGTGTTCCCATTTTTATTAATTTCTTGTAAGACTTGCATTACTTCGACACTCGTTTGTGGATCTAGATTTCCAGTAGGCTCATCAGCTAAGATTAATTCTGGATCATTAAGAAGTGCTCTAGCGATCGCAATACGTTGTTGCTCTCCTCCAGAAAGCTGATATGGAAATTTAAAGTCTTTACTTTTCATACCTACTCTGGTGAGTACTTCTTCTATTTTTGCATTAATGGCAACTTTGTCTTTCCAACCAGTTGCTTTTAAGACAAAGAGTAAGTTGTCTTTTACAGTACGATCATTTAATAATTTAAAATCTTGAAAAACAACTCCTAATTTTCTGCGTAGAAAAGGTATTTGTTTTTCTTTTAAGCCATGTAATGTAAAACCTACAATTTCTCCTTCTCCTTGAGAAAGTGGTAAATCACCATAAAGTGTTTTCATAAAACTACTCTTCCCAGATCCTGTTTTTCCAATAAGATATATAAAATCTCCTTTGTTTATGGTTACATGGACATCAGAGAGAATTAAATTTTCTCGTTGATATATAGCAGCATTATTAAGATGGAGTACTGGGCTAGACATTATTTGGTGATTTGGTTTAAAAATACATAGAAATTAAAATAAGTAAAAAGGATATTGTAGGCATTATTCTACCTTTTATTAACAACGTAATAAATGAATGTTTTGTATATGGAATAAAATATGTTGTTTTTTCTTTTTTTACTCGAATTCTGTATCAGAACTTCGCGATAAAGATTGAATGTGTATTAGAATATGTCATTTTATGAATTTTAGTGTAGCATCGCTATGGTTAAATTTAAAAATGTAGCGTAACAGTATATTTTGCAGTACGTTCAAGCCGCAATAGATTTTCTAATTCATACGGCATATTAAATTGTTAATTTCCTTTTTAAAACTCTGCATAATTATACTGGATTTCTCCCGTTATCCATATAGAAGAAACCTATCTTTGAGTAAGAAAAATAGACCCAATCTCATACATCATATCAAAAACATTCCATTATGCAGAAATTAATCACGGTTCTCACCGCATTTCTACTATATGCAAGCATACTTTCAGCACAACAAACAGCCATTTATACAGATGATCTTGTAAAGTATAATAAAGCATTATCATTATACAATAGCCAACAATATCTTGCCGCGCAAACATTATTTGAAGAAGTTAAAAACGAATCTAATGATACTACGATTCAAGGTGATTGTTCATATTATATAGCAAATGCTGCGGTACGTCTAAATCAACAAGGAGCAGATGACCTTATGCAACGTTTTGTGACAGATTATCCTACAAGTACAAAACGTAATTCTGCATTTTTAGATGTAGCTTCTTTTTATTTTGAAAATGGAAAGTATGCATATGCGCGAAAATGGTATGATCGAGTTGACGAAGGAAACCTTACAGGAGGAGCTAGAGAAACGTATGATTTCAATAATGGATATTCATATTATAAGAATAAACAATTTGATAAGGCAAAAACATACTTGAATCGAGTACGTGATTCTCAGAAATATGGATCGCAAGCTAAGTATTACTTGGGTTTTATGGCATATGAAGGAGATGATTATGAAGAAGCAGATGAACTTTTTGATGCTGTAGAAGATAAAGAAGGATATAAAGAAGAACTTGCGTACTTTAAAGCAGATCTTAATTTTAAATTAGGAAAATTTGATCAAGCTATTGCTGAAGGCACTTCTCAACTTCCAACAGCAAATCCTAAAGAAAAATCAGAACTTAATAAAATTATAGGAGAGAGTTATTTCAATCAAGAGAAATATACTGAAGCATTGCCATATTTAAAAGAATACAAAGGAAAACGCGGAAAATGGAATAATACAGATTATTATCAACTAGGGTATACATATTACAAACAAGGCGATTATGAAAATGCAATTAATGAGTTTAATAAAATTGTAGATGGAAATAATAGTGTTGCTCAAAATGCATATTACCACCTTGCTGAATCGTATTTAAAAACAGAAAAGAAACAACAAGCTTTAAATGCATTCAAAAATGCATCAGAAATGGAGTTTGATACAAAAATTAAAGAAGATAGTGGTCTTAATTATGCAAAACTGAGTTATGAAATAGGAAATGCATATCAAACTGTTCCAGAAATTCTTTCAAATTATATAAAAGATTATCCAAAAACGCCTGCAAAAGAAGAACTAGAAACATTACTTATAGATTCTTATATCACTTCAAAAAATTATAAGGAAGCACTTATTTTATTAGAAAAGAATAAAAGTTTTGAAAGTAAAGTAGCGTATCAAAAAGTTGCTTTTTATAGAGGAGTAGAACTATACAATACAGGAAGCTATCTAGATGCACAAGCAATGTTTAAAAAATCATTAGATGAACCTAGGGATGAACTATTTGTTGCGAGAGCTACGTATTGGAGCGCAGAATGTGATTATGTGTTAAGTAATCATAAAGAAGCTATTATAGGGTATAAACAATACCTTCAGAATAGTAATGCAATGTCAACACCAGAATATCAAGACCTTGATTATAACCTAGCGTATGCATATTTTTCTGATAAAGATTATGAAAATGCAGCTTCTTATTTTGAAAAGTTCACGTCAAATACTTCAGAAGATAAGGTACGATTGAATGATGCCTATTTACGACTAGGAGATAGCCGTTTTATCTCTAGTAAGTATTGGCCAGCACTTGAGGCATATAATAAAGCTATTGCATTAAATGGAGCTGATAAAGATTATGCAACTTTTCAAAAATCAATGAGTTATGGTTTTGTAAAACGAAACGAAGATAAAATCAAAGGGTTAACTAACTTCTCACAGAGCTTTCCAAAATCGAACTATAGAGACGATGCACTCTATGAATTAGGAAATGTATATGTGTCACAAAATAAAAATGATCAGGCCATTGCGGCTTATGATCAATTAGTACGTGATATTTCTGGAAGCTCATATGTTTCCAGAGCATTGCTTAAAAAAGCATTAATTTATGATAATAATAATCAATCAGATAAAGCCTTAGAGATTCTACGCAAAGTAGCAACAGATTATCCAGGAACTCCAGAATCATTACAAGCAGTAACTACCGCAAAATTGATTTATATTGATTTAGGACGTGTTAATGAATATGGACAGTGGGTAAGTACTCTTGATTTTATAGATGTAGAAGATGCAGAGTTGGATGATGCGGCATATGCATCGGCAGAAAAACAATATTTAGAAAATAATGCAAACCAAGCAACGCGTCTTTTAGATGAATATCTAGATACATATCCTAATGGACAGCACGCTTTAAAAGCACATTTTTATCTTGGACAACTCGCTTTCGCGAAAGCGGACTACCCAACAACAATTCCTCACTATCAGTATGTAATCGCAAAAGAACGATCAGAATTTACTGAGCAAGCCTTAGCTCGATTGGGGCAAGTATTCTTAACAGAACGTACGTATGCTGAAGCCATTCCTGTACTAGAACGTCTAGAGACAGAAGCAGATTTTCCTCAAAATGTCATTTTTGCACAATCTAATCTTATGAAATCACATTATGAATTAGAGAATTATACGCAAGCAGTGACGTATGCAGAAAAAGTATTGACAAATACAAAAATTGATAATGCTGTAAAGAGCGACGCACAAGTCATTATAGCAAGGGCTTCTATAAAAACAGGAGATGAGGATCGAGCAAAAACAGCATATACAGAAGTGCGACAAATAGCTACAGGAGCTCTTGCTGCTGAGGCGTTATACTACGATGCTTATTTTAAGCATAAAGCAAATGCTTTTGCAGAATCAAATACAATTGTACAAGAACTAGCAAGGGATTATAGTGGGTATAAAGAATTTGGAGCTAAAGGACTCGTACTTATGGCAAAAAACTTTTATGCGTTAGAAGATGCATATCAAGCAACCTATATATTAGAGAGCGTCATTACAAATTTTGCTGACTATCCAGAAATTGTAGAAGAATCAAAAGCACTTCTTACAACAATTAAAGAAAATGAAGCAAAAACAAATTCTTCTGTAGAAAAAGAAGACGGAAACTAATAGTTCATCAATCACAGACTTAACAAAACGATATATGATCTTTCATCAAATCAAAACATATAAAATTCTTTTTATACTTACTTTCTTAGGAGGTATTTGTCAAGTACAAGCTCAAGAAAAAGAAGAAACTGAAAAGGAAGAAAACTTAGGGACAGAAGTTGTCAATGTTGTAAAACCATATACGCCAACAATAAGTGATGCTTTTAAAGTAAAAGCCACACCAAAACTGAATGACTCAGTAAATACAACAAAGAAAAAAGTTACCTATAGTATTTTTTCTGCACCCGTAGCAAGCACCTTTACACCAGCAAAAGGGAAAGCTGCAGCTGTAAAAAAAGCACCAAAGTTAAAACTGTATGACAATTATGCAACGCTTGGTTTTGGTAGTTTTACCTCTGTATTAGCCGAATTTTATAGTAACTTTCAGATTAGTCGTACAGAAGATTTTGGCGTTTTCTTAAATCATAACTCTTCGCAAGGAGGTATTGATAATGTACTCGTAGATGATTTCTTTTACGATACTCGCTTAAATTTGAATTATGGAGCTAGAGAGCGTGATTTTTCGTGGCGTACAGATTTAGATGTGCAACATCAAGTATTTAATTGGTATGGAATTCTGCCTACTATTCTAGATGTTGCTGGACCTGCAGACGGGCCTATACTCAATGAAGATTTTGATGTGACCCATTCATATATTACAGGAGCAGTTAATGGAAGTGTAGCTTTTAAAGATGCAATCTTCAAAGAAGCAAAAGCAACAATACGATACCTTACTGATTCTGAAAGTAGTAATGAATTAAGAGCTATTATAAAACCAACTATTGAGTTTCCTATTGCTGGAGAAAATATTACTACAGCATTTACAGCAGACTATGTAAATGGTAGTTTCGCAAATGATTTTAGCACAATATTAGAAGCGTCTAATCATAGTATCCTTAATGTAGGTGTACATCCGAGTTTAGTTATATTAAGAGATGATTTAACTGTAAACTTAGGAGTCGCTGGATTTGTAAACCTTGATAGTGAAAATAGCGAAACAGACTTTTTTGTATATCCTAGAATAACAGCCTCCTATCGTGTTGTAGGAGATTACTTCATAGCTTATGGTGGTTTAGAAGGGAATTTAAAACAAAATAGTTATTATGATTTTGTTCAAGAAAACCCGTTTGTAGCACCGTCACTGGCAATTACTCCAACAGATCAACAATATGATGGATATCTTGGTATGAAGGGAAAACTCTCTAATAATGTAAGTTATAACTTACGTGCTAGCTATGCTTCAGAAAGTAATAAGGCTTTATTCTTATTTAATCCAGCAGTAGTATCATCACAAGTCGCATTCTTAAATGGAAACTCATTTAACGTTATATACGATGACGTAGAAACCTTAGGTGTATTTGGAGAATTGAATTTTGATGTAAATAGTAATTTCAAAATGAAAGTGAATGCGCAGTTTAATTCATATACTACCGATAATCAAACTGAAGCTTGGAACTTACCTGAATTAAAAGCTTCGTTATTTGGAGATTATCAAATTACCCAAGAATGGTTTGCAGGTGTAAATCTATTTTTTGTAGGAGAACGTCAAGATTTATTATTTGCAAATGATCCTAATGATATTCTTGCACAACCTCAAATAGCAACTCTAGAGAGTTATATAGATGCAAATGCTCATGTGGGATATCGTTTTAATGATAGACTATCTGCTTTTGGAAGAGTGAATAATATCTTGAATAGTGATTATCAAAAATGGTTAAACTATGAAGTACAAGGGCTACAGGGAATGATAGGGGCAACCTATAGGTTTGATTTTTAATTACCTGAATGTTTTTAGGTGTTAAGAATTCGTTAAAGATAAAAATTATCAAGCAACGTATTGACGTGTTTACATTCTATAGAGTATAAACATCTCACATGAAAAAAATTAGCATAGGAATTATTGCAGTATTTATATTAATGAGCTGTAGTACTAATGATTGTGAAAACCTTGCTTGCCCTATTTTCGAACTTTCATTCAATATACAATTTATAGATACAGAAACAGGAAACAACTTATTTGAAGGATTTACTGAAGAAGAGGTTTTTAATGATTTAGAGTTACTCTTGGTTATAGACGATACACCATTGATTAATGAAGAACATGTTTCTTTTGATTCACAAAATTCAGGACTTCGAGTTTTTTTAAGTTCACCTTTTCGGATTGTTTTTTCAGATGAATTTGATATTACCATAACTCCAGAAGTATTTACAACTAGTGTAGATGAATGTTGTGGACTTATACCAGGTATTAGAATTATAGAAGTATCAGAAGGTTTTTTTGAACGTACTGAGGAACCTCCTTTTGGATATAGGATTTCTATTTAGTGTGAATATTATAATCTTTAGATATGAAGAAATTTATTTTTATTTTACTTGTTAGTACATGCTTAATAAAATGTAACTCAGATGACCTAGATTGCAGTACTGTTTT
>CAYYSK010000109.1:0-10551 GCA_964474345.1 uncultured Flavobacteriaceae bacterium | reverse complement strand
ACGATTTGAACTCTTTAACGAATATGATAGGTTATTAACCCCTAGATTCTTCTAAAAGAAAAATGATAACTTATAACTTAGTATAAAAATAGAGATAATGAAATTTCATATTTACATATTAACAATCTTATTTTCATTAGCAGGATCGATTGCTTTTGCTCAAGAAGGAAAAATTTCAAGAGCAGATAAGAAGTTTGATCAGTATGCTTTTGTAGATGCCCGTAAAATTTATCTTGATGTAATAGAAAAAGGATATGAATCTGCAGATTTATTTCAAAAACTTGCTGATTCATACTATTTTAATGCAGAGTATACAAATGCAGAAGTGTGGTATAATAGGTTAATTGATACATATAAAGAAGAAGTTCAACCAGAATATTATTTTAGATATGCCCAAACATTAAGAGTTCTTAAAAATTATGATTTATCAGATACCATGATGACTAGATTTAACGATCTTAATGGGACTGATACAAGAGCTACTCTTTTTAAAGAATCTCCAGATTATTTGAGAGAAATATCAGAGTATAAAAAAAGTAAATATATTTTAGAAGATATCAGAAGTATTAACTCAAGGTATTCAGATTTTGCACCTACAGAATTTGAAGGTAAACTAATCTTCGCATCTACTAGAGATTCTGGAGCTGGAATTAAACGTACTCATAAATGGAATAATCAACCTTTTCTTGACCTATATGAGACTAAAGTAGGAGAAGAGACTGGATCTTTTTCAAGACCTTCAAAATTTAATAAAAAATTAAATTCAAAATTTCACGAGAGCACAACAGCTTTTTCAAAAGATGGAAATACTGTATATTTTACTCGTAATAACTTTACAAAAGGAAGTTATAAAAAAGATAAGAACGGTACCAATAAACTTAAGATATATAAATCTACAAGAGAAGAAGGCAAAGGCTGGACAGAAGCAGTAGAAATGCCATTCAATAGTAATGAATATTCTACAGCACATCCAGCATTAAATGCAGATAATACAAAGCTATATTTTGCATCTGATATGGAAGGAACTATTGGATTGTCTGATATCTGGGTTGTAGATATAAATGAAGATGGTACTTATGGAGAACCTGTTAATTTAGGAAGACCAATTAATACAGAAGGTAGGGAGACATTCCCATTTATGAGTAAAAATGGGAACATGTATTTTGCATCAGATGGACACCCAGGGCTTGGAGGACTTGATGTATATGTTACAAGTCCACAACTAAGCAATGAAGAACAAGAAATTGTTAATATAGGAAAACCTATAAATAGTTCTTTTGATGACTTTACATTTATCGTAAACGATGAAACAAAACTTGGTTATTTTGCATCTAATCGTAAAAGAGGTATGGGAAGTGATGATATTTATCGCTTTGTGCAAGAAATAATTCCTTGTGATATTGTTATAGATGGGAAAGTGGTAGATAGTGGAACAGGAATCCCCATAGAAGGTGCTACTGTACAATTAATGAATGCAAATAATGAGATAGTAACCTCTATAGTTACAACAGCAGATGGAGTTTATAACTTTAATTCTGGAAACTGTGAAGAACAATATATAGTTCGTGCAATTAAAGAGAAATATAATGGTGATGAAGTTGCTTTTGCTACACCTGATGTTTCAAAAACAATTACAAACGATTTAAGACTTGAATTGACAGAAAAACCTATAGAAATAGGAGATGATTTGGCAATCGTATTAGATCTCAATCCTATTTATTTTGATTTTGATAGATTTAATATTCGTCCAGATGCTGCATTAGAATTGGAAAAAGTGATTTCTGTAATGAAACAATACCCAACAATGGTAATTGATGCACGATCACATACAGATAGCCGTGGTGTAGATAGTTATAACTTGAGTCTATCTGATAAAAGAGCTAAATCTACTGTTGAGTATATTATAAATGAAGGAGGTATTGATAGAAGTAGAATTACAGGCGCAGGATATGGAGAAACACAATTGGTAAATGAATGTGATAATAACTCAGATTGTTCTGAAGAAGCACATCAACTTAATAGAAGATCAGAATTTATTGTGATCAAAAAATAAAATATAACACTTAGATAATAAAAGAGCCTTTCAGAGATGAAGGGCTTTTTTTATGGTACGCTTTCGCGAAAGCGTATACAAAATTATGACCACGTAAAAAGTACATCACTAAACTCAATCAGCTTATAAACGAATAAGAAGAGAAATATCGTCGTAACAACAAACTTCATAAAGGTAGAGGCTATAAAGCCTAAAAAGGAGCCTACAGCAGCTTTAAAAGCTGTTTTAGAGTCACTCTGATTAAAGACAAGCTCTCCAATAAGTGCTCCAACAAATGGCCCTATAAGAATCCCAAAAGGAATGGGAGAAAAAATCCCAACAAATAAACCAATCATTGTTCCTATAGCACCAGCTCGACTGCCTCCAAATCGTTTTGTGCCTATAGAAGGAATAATATAATCAAGAACAAAAATGAGAATAGCTACAAATAAGGTAACTCCTAAGAAAGTATAATTCATAGGAACAGCTTTTGTAAGATGTAATACTAAAAGACCTAACCAACTTACAGGAGGACCAGGTAATACAGGTATAAAACTACCTATAACACCTAAAAGAATAAGTAATAAACTTAAAATCACTAATAGTATATCCATGCTTAAAATGTACGCTTACAGTACATATGACGATAAAAATAATACTTTGTTACAAAGTTTTAAACTAAAAAGCTAGTTTAAACTAATTTTTTAGTTATATTTGTAACATATTCATTTCTAACACCTAATAAAAAGGAGTTATAGTAATTAATTGATATTTAAAAATCATGAAACAACTTACCAAAGCTGAAGAAGATATCATGCAAATCCTGTGGAATCTAGAAGAAGGAAATGTAGCAGCAATTATTGAAGAATTACCAGAACCAAAACCTGCTTATAATACAGTTTCTACGATTGTCAGAATTCTTGAAAATAAAGAATTTGTTGGTTATCGTAAAGAGGGAAGAGGACATATTTACTTTCCTAAAGTAAAAAAAGCTGATTATAGTAACCAGACACTTAATAAATTGATGAATGGTTATTTTCAAGGATCGTTTAAAAGTATGGTGTCTTTTTTTATGAAAAAGAATGATATCAATATGTCAGAGATGGAAGAAATCATGAAAGAAATTAATAAAGAAGATAAAAAATGATACATTATATTCTCCAGATTATTGCCTATCAATTGCTATTTTTAGTAGTATATGATGTTTTTTTTAAAAATGAAACTTTTTTTACTTGGAATAGATGTTACTTACTTGTCACACCTATACTAAGTTTTATACTTCCCTTTATTCAAATTGATGCAATTCGAGAGTCAGTGCCCGCTTCTTATACAATTACATTACCAGAGGTATTATTACAAACGAGTCATACGGATACAACTTTAAATGGAGGAATGCTTGATGAAGTAGTGCTTACAGGAACAAAACCTATAAGTTTTATTACTTGGATACTCGCTATATGGATCATCGGAATGGTTATTTGCTTAGGATATTTTGCGTATAAAATCGTAAAAATTCAGTTCTTAAAAAATAAAGGAACCCTACAACAAATAGGAGAATTACAAATTATCACACTGCCTAATACAGATACTGCTTTTTCTTTTTTTAATACTATTTTCTTAGGAGCAAACCTCTCAGAAACACAACGGGATAATATCATGCTTCATGAAACCATTCATATTAAGGAAGGTCACTCAATAGATATGCTATTTTTTGAAGTACTTCGTATTGTGTGCTGGTTTAATCCATTGGTATATATATATCAAAGTAAAATGATGCTTCTTCAAGAATACACAGCAGATGCTAAAGTGGTTTCTCAAAGCGGGAAAAAAAGTTATTACCAAAGCTTATTATCACAAGTATTTAAAACAGAAAATATCTCATTCATCAATACATTTTTCAATCATTCATTCATCAAAAAACGAATTATTATGTTACAAAAAGCAAAATCAAATCAAATCTATCAATTAAAATATTTAGTCCTTGTTCCTTTAATTTTTGGGATGTTAATATATACTTCCTGTAGTAATGACAATAGTCTTGAAACTCCTACCGAAGAAAATATCGAAAATTTAAGTTATGAACTTTCTAAAGGAGAAGATTTAGAAGGAGAAAAATTAAAAACGCACCAAGCATATGAGGCATTTTTAAAATCAAATCCTGACTATGTAGGCTGGACTTCTATAAGCGAAGATGGTATTAAACTTTCTTATAGCGTCCATAAATTAAGTGAAGGAAAACCTGAAGGATATCATGAGCTTGAATATACCACTAAAGGTGAAAGCTATAAAGTGTATATGAATTTAGGGGCACCTAAAGCCCCTCCTACTGATGATGTTACGATGATTAGAGAAACAGTCATCACTCCAGAAAATGGAGATGCCGTCCCTTTTGCAATTATAGATCAAGTACCCGTTTTTCCAAATTGTACAGGAACAAATGAAGAGCGTAAAGAGTGTTTGAGTCATAATATCTCTAAGCATGTAAACAGAGGATTTGATACTTCTTTAGGGAAAACATTAGGGCTTACAGGCGTTAATAGAATCTTTGCTTCCTTTAAAATTGATAAAAACGGTAATGTTGTAAATATCAGAACCCGTGCACCACATCCAGATTTAGAGACAGAAACAAGAAGAGTGTTAGAAACACTTCCTCAAATGCAGCCAGGAGAACAAGATGGACAACCAGTAGATGTATTGTATAGCTTGCCTATTACGTTTAAAATTCAAAGCTAATCTATGAGAAAATACCTTTTATTTATTTTTTTAAATACAATTATTTTCAAAGCCGAAGCTCAGTCTTCGGCTTTGAATGTTGCAGACAGCTTATATGCAGTAGGAAATTACACAAAAGCAATAGAGCAATATCAATTGATTCCTAATAAAAATGCAAAAATAACATTACAAATTGCCCGATCTTATAGAGGTCTAGGAAATAAAAAAGAAGCATTAATAGCATATAAAAATTCATTAGAACAAAATACGGAGCAACCCGTTGCAGCTACAGAATATGGAAAGCTCTTAATAACAAGAAGAGAGTTCGCAGGCGCCGATACTATTTTTGAAACCTTAACAAAAAAGTACCCTGACAATCCGGAGTATTTCTATCAACGAGGGCGTGCTTTAAAACAATTAGAGAGAAAGAAGGATACTTCTAGAGTAAAAAAAGAAAGATTAAAGAGTGAAAAAGCCTTTTCAAAAGCTGTGCAATTAGATTCAACACACATAAAAGCATTGTATCAATTAGGGTTACATCATCTAAGTCATCGTGATTATCCTATTGTAGATAAAATCTGTTTTAAAGCCTTTGAAAGTGATCCAGATAATGCAGAAATGGTAAATATATTGGCTCAAAATTATCACCTAAGAGGTTGGCATCTTGAAGCCATTACTTGGTTTGAAAAATTAATTGAATTAGGACAATCTACGCCATATATTCATAGTAGTCTAGGAGCGAGTTATCATAAAAAGAGTAAATACAAAAAGGCTATTGAACAATATTTAATCTTGTTAATGCTTGATAATGAAGACTACGGGATTCATCATATACTTGCCGAATTATATGGAAAAGTAAAAAATATAGAAAAAGCAGTGTACCATGCTAAGCAAGCATTATATTTTAAAGACTTGCCATTAGACGATATCTATCTCACATTAGGAAAAGCATATCAGTTTAATAAAAAGTTTGAGAAAGCAACACAAGAATATCAACGTGTTCTTAAAACAGATCCTGACAATATAGATATGCATTATAATATAGCAGTATGTGCAGATAATTATTATGAAGATAAAAAGGAAGTAGTAAAATTGTATGAACGCTTTATTGAAAGGTTTAAAGAAAACCCAAAAGATTATAGAACTAAGTTTTTTATAGATATTTCGGAAAATCGTCTTAAAAAATTAAAAGAAGAACTTTTCTTAAAAGAAGGAGAAGATTAAAAAGGTAAAATACTCCTTTTAGGAGAACAACATATAATATTGTAAATTTCATCCAAGAAATTAAACTATATGATTCTCCGTACTATTCTTGTAGCTTGTTGTATACTACTAGCATCTTGCTCAAGGTGGGAGACTAAAAAAATAACAACAGAAGATTTCTTTAATCAAAAATGGACTACTATAGACATTAATGAAGTAGACGTATACCCTATTTTTAAGCCATGTGATTCTTTATTGGAAAATACAGCTATAAAACGTTGCTTTGAAGAGTATATTACAACTGTTTTATATCAAGAATTGAGTCATCATACTATTGTGGTAAACGAAACGATAGATGATACTGTTTGGATAGATTATATTGTTGATGAAAAAGGAAAATTTTGCCTAGATAGCATTCATAGCACACGATTAATTCAGAAAGAAATACCTAAATTACCTTTGTGGATTCAAGATGCTACACGAGTATTACCCACTCCTTATCCTGCTAGAAAAAGTGAAATCCCTGTAAAAGCAAAATGTAGAGTTCCAGTAATATTAAAAGTTTCTAATTAGACTACAATACAAATTTATAGCCGATAGTAAAGTCAATAGGAAACTCTCCATTATCATCTATAATAAAAGAATATGCATCATTATAATTAAGAGATAAGTATCCTTTACCTAATTTAATGTCAGCCCCTAAACCAAAAATAAGTGGTCCTTGAAAATTTGTTCCAGTTCTTTCTTCTGGATCTATAAAATTATCGCCAATAAATTCAGTTGTAAAGGATGTAAACGTAGCTATTTTTGTATTTAGATAAACTTGAATGGCAGGTTTTTTTATAAATTTAAAGCGATGATTTATAGAGAACTGAGAAGCACTATAATTAAACTCATCACTAGATAATGTTTGCTTGTATTGTATAACAATACCATGACTAGGCAATGCTGTTGCATCATAAAATTCAAAATCAATTCCAAACTGACCATTAGACGTATTATCTGGATTATCTACAAAAACACTATTTGTAATACCTCCAAAAATACCTAAGCGATATTCTACATTAGTAAGAAAACTATTTTCTTTATAATCAGGATTTACTTTTTTATTATATGCGTTGAAAAAGCGGCGTAAGCTAGATAAGGTCAGCTTGACTTTGTCTGTATTCATATCAGTACCATTAGTAAGCTTTTTTAAATAGGCTTTGTATTCTTCCTGATAATTATTGTTTTCTTTAGTATTGGTCAACTCTATGATAGAATTGCCTTTCTTAGCAAAATAACGATACTCTTGATTAAAGATATTCCATAGTAGTGTTATAGGACCTTCTACATCCGTTTTAAGTTCGTAGGATTGATCATTAACGGTATATGTATCTGTTTGGGCATTAATAGTTGTGAGACATAACAAAAGTCCACAAAAGAGAGTAATGAGGCGTTTCATGAAAAAAGATTTGGATTTTAAAGGTAACAAAAAATCTTATCTCTTAAAATCCTTACTTGTAATTACTCAATTTTCTTAGTAAAAAATTTCGTTTTATGATATAAATATCTCATTTATAGTGAAGTACAAAACACAATAATTCTCTTATCTTTTAAAATATCGTCCTTTCCAAATAAACCCTCCTTTTAATGAATTTAAGGCGATATAGGTGCTTATAAAAGGATATAGGATAGCACATATAGGATACCATATGAGTAATTTTTGTTTACTAAAGAATTGAGAAGCTTGAATAAGTAAAATACTATCAACAGCAATTTTTATCAGAAGTAGTATTAAAAATGGGAATGGATTTGTATACGCTTTCGCGAAAGCAAAAACAACACCTAGCACAAAGGTTAGATTAGAAAGTAAAATAAGCAATCCAACGCTTTTGGTAAATGAGTTTGTATATCCCGTAGACTTTGAAGCCCATCGTTTACGTTGTCTAATAAATGACAACCAACTTTCTTGAAAAGTGGTTGTAATGATTGCCTGCTTAGATTTGAGATAATGTACCTGATTAGGAAAAGCTTTTGTAAATTTTTCTAATATAAAGTGATCGTCTCCACTTGCAATATGATTATTTCCTTCAAATCCTTTTACTTTCATAAAGGCATTCTTTTCATACGCAAGATGTGCTCCATTGCATAGAAATGGTTTTTTGATGCCAAAACCACCTATGGTTGCTCCAGCAAGACTAAGTGTGTCCATTTGCTCAAAAACGTGTAAAAATGAAGAGGAATATTGAGGAAGTGTAACTGGACCAGCTACTAGTTTTGAGTTGTTTTCTACTATAAAAGCATCTAGAACGCCAAGCCATAAAGACGGAACCACACAGTCGGCATCTGTTGTTATAATCCAAGAATGGATAGCAGTATCAATAGCTGTAAGAATAGCATCTTTTTTAGGAGAATGAGAAACACGTATACTATCTAATAGTTTAATATTCGTTGTTTGATGTTTTTTAATATAATATGTAATAACAGTTACAGATGTATCTTCAGAACTATCATTTATCAATAGGACCTCATATAGGGACTCAGGATACTGTAATTGTGATATACTTTCAAGTAATCTAGAAAGATTAGTTTCTTCATTTCGAAATGGAATGATGATAGAAAACCCTTGTTTTGGAGTACTTTGTGTAGATGAAAAATAAGGTATTTTTTTAAAACCATAAGATAACCAACCTATAAAAAGCACATACACAATTATGATACTATACATACAAATAAGTACAATCATAATAACATTGATTTTTGGGTAGTAAATGACTTATCTACAAGAATGAAGTAACTTCCAGGGATAATAGGAAGTACCATATTAAAAAACCACATACTAAATGTGATAGTAATCATAACAATTTCAGGTACGTCTATCCACGAGAATATTGCAACGGCTACACCCGTTTTAAGGATGACATCAAAGAGTTGAAGCATAGGTACTATAGAACTTATAAGATACATAGTTGTAATAAGTCCCATAGCTAATATATAACTGATATCAACGTTAAATAAAGTGAGTAAAAAGTAAAACTGATGTGCAAATAGAAGATATCGTACAAAGGAAAAAAACAATGCTTTTTGCTTACGGGAAGAAGCAATGGTTTTCATAAAACCTTTAATGCGTTGCCAAGAATATCCCTTGATACTCCAACGTATTTTATGTAGTATTTTAGGAAAACTATATGCTATTGGAATAAGAAGTATAGATACGACTAGATAATAAATAGTATACTCAGGGAATAATACATACACACAAATCCCTATACCAATTATACCAAAAACAGTTGTCGCTAGCATTTGATATCCATTTCCTAATAAAGTTAAAAAGAGGATTTTTTTACGATGATGTGTTGGAAAAAATAATGCTTTAGCACCATATTCTCCAATTTTTGCAGGAGTGATGAGTGATGTAATATGTGCTTTTAGTACTTGTTTCACACTTTCTTTTATAGTGAGAGAAATGCAATGACTTGCTAAAATTTTCCATTTCAATACTTCAAATACCCAATTAAAAACAGTTAGTAATAGTAATATTGATATATTGCGATATGTAATTAATGATAAAAAATCACTTTTAAAACTCTCATAAATAAAAGCAGTATCTCGTGACATACGTTTCCACACAAAAAAGAGTACAATAGCCAAAATCAAAATTTTGATACTATAGCTTAGGAATTGTGTAGCTTTGTGGGAGTCGCCTTGCATAACAAACAAAGTAACAAATAAAAGATAAAATTCCTTTTGAAAGAAGAAAGAATCATATTAGGTATTGATCCAGGAACCACCATTATGGGATTTGGCTTGATTAAAGTAGTAGGAAAAAAAATGGAGTTTTTACAGCTCAACGAACTCTTACTTTCAAAATATAAAGACCCTTATATAAAATTAAAACTCATCTTTGAACGCACTGTAGAGTTAATAGATACCTATCACCCTGATGAGATCGCTATTGAAGCTCCTTTCTTTGGGAAAAATGTGCAGAGTATGCTCAAGTTAGGACGCGCACAAGGAGTTGCTATGGCTGCAGGATTGAGTCGTGAAGTTCCAATCACAGAGTACCTTCCTAAGAAAATAAAAATGGCCATTACAGGTAATGGTAATGCAACCAAAGAACAAGTTGCTAAAATGTTACAATCGGTATTAAAAATTAAAGAACTCCCTAAAAACCTAGATAGTACTGATGGACTTGCAGCAGCAGTATGTCATTTTTATAATTCTGGAAAGATAGAAATGGGCAAGAGTTACACAGGATGGGAAGCTTTTGTAAAACAAAATGAAAAACGAGTAAAGAAGTGATACTACTATGAGAATTATATACCTACTAGTTGTTGTATTCTTTTTTGCCTCTTGTGATAGTTTTTTAAAGGATACAATTTTATATGAAAAGTATGATAATGCAGTCAATCATAAAGATTGGAATGAAGCTATCCGGATACTTGATATTATAATCGATAAAAATACGAATGATGCAAACATCTATTTTTTAAGAGCACAAGCAAGGACAAATCAACAGGTAAAAGACTTTCCTGCTATAATAAAAGATCTCACTTCTTATTTAAAAAAAGTAGATGACAAACGTGCCTTATTTATCAGAGCACAATCTTATTTTCAAAACA
>CAYYSK010000108.1:0-10616 GCA_964474345.1 uncultured Flavobacteriaceae bacterium | reverse complement strand
TTGCAGTGGTTTTGTGATGTAATAGATTTTCTAATGCATAATTCGGGTTTAAGCGTTTTACTTCTAGATATCCCAGTAAACTACCTCGGGGCAAGCCTCGAGGTATTAAACTCTTTGGCGGCGCCAATAAATCTTGTGTATAAAACCCGCTATCTGCACGTACTAAGCCTATTTTTTTATCCTTGAGTACCTGACCAAAAGTTTCTTCCATAAACTCTTTGCAACTGCTACTGTTAGCTGTATTACCAGGTCTGAGCCAGGCATTGGCAACCATTCTTGTTTGACTCACAAAAGCCATCAATGGATGATGTGAATTACGTCCTTTCTTATTTGGATTATAGCCCTTAGCACTTCATTGTTGATCTCCATATCTTGTGATAACAGTACTATCAAAATCAATCGTGAGGTTATCAACTCCTAACTGATCCATAAACCAATGCTGCCATTTTGGAAAAACTTCCGTATTACGTGCTTGAGAAAACTTGCCAAAAAATCGACTATAAGTACTTTGAGAAGGCATCTGATCCCATCCAAAAACCGAATGAAGTGTTTTGTCATAACGGAGCCAATCACAATGAATATATCGAGAAGCATCTGTCCAGATACCCAACCAAAAAGATTCTATAATATGTTCCGATGAATACCCACGATTTGAACCCGGTTGTGGCAAATCAAGTTCTGACATATATTCACAAATACCTGTTTGATCAATAAACCTTTTCATCAAACTAATACCGCTAAAAGGAGTAACTTGCTTATCCGAATACTCAATAGGAAGATTAACCATATGAGTGAAATTTAAAATACAGCATAAAGCTAGTAAGAATAAAGCCTATTGGCAATATCTTAAATCCTATTGCATAATGCACGTTTTAAATGTAATTCTAATGCTTCTATGTTATTGTGAGTAAAAGCATAATGTTGCCTTACATGTAATCTAATACCATCTATAATACAAGCGTGACATTCGGTATCGAATATAATAATATCGTTTTTATTAACTAATGTATAAATACAGGAGAGCATTGCTTGATATCCAATATTATTTACAAATTTTGCTAATTCTTTATGATAAAATGTTTCTCCAGTCATCATTCTAGAACTCATAGGATAACTACCTCCTTAAGTATTAATTGTTTCGATTTCAATTTTAGCAACTTCTGGATGATTTGCAAGTCCTAAATAATTATTAGATGACCAATTGGTATATTCACTATCCTTGAAAAAACATTCTATTTGATACTTTTCTAGTCAACTCAAGAAAAGTGATAGAGCCTTCAATCTTATGTTTCCAATTCCATATAGGGCCTTTGTTTTTATATGTTTTTTTGAAGATGTCGTGCATAATGGTTATTTAAATGAAAATACGATTATGATATATCACAAGCAACACTAAGATAACACAATATCATGCTCATTGGTATATGACTACTTTACAATGATATAAGAAGTTGTCAGTTAGTTTGTAAAAAAAGAAAAATGACATCCTTACCTGTAAAAGTATATTTATAAGAGTGCTGTCTATTTTATTTAGATTGTAGTGTAGTGGTAGTTACTATTCTATAACACTATCATCATTACCATATATAATATCTTTTTCTATTTGATCATGAATGACTTTCATATTTACAAAATCATTCATCCCATTTATAGATTTTGTGAATGTATATAAATAACTTTTGATGTATGCTTTCTTTTCAGTTTCATTGACAAAATTTTTACCATCTATTACAATGAAATGCATAAGAGATCTAATAATTCTTGTAAGTTCTATTGTATTTAAATCTTTTTGTAACTCTTTCATTTATAGGGGGATTTAGAAAAGTCTTATAAGCACTACGATTTTAGATTATAAGTAGTAGAATTGTTTTTAGAGTTGAAAAATAATTTCTAATAATAATTCAATCTTTATTTTAACCTACATAAATACTTATAACAATATATTTTTAAATGAATAGTTTGTTTTTTTTAATTGAGAGCTTTCTTTAATTGTACATTAAATACCTCTTTATCGATGAAAGATGTATTTTGCCGATTATTTGTATATATTTTTTAATTATAATTATATTAACTAATTGATTATTATATAATATAGGTTTTTGAATTCAAGTAATATTCTATTGCTTAAAACAAGAAATTACCTACTCTATATGTTTTCTTTTATCAAGATATATTAGAATATCTTAATAATACAATTTCCATATTTAATTTTTGAAGAAAAGTCATAAGAACGTATTTCTATATAAGGCTTATGCTCCGCCAGAATATACGCGTGATTGAACCCTTTAAGATATTTTTCATCAATGGTATCCATCAAAATGTTTTTTTATTATGTGTTTCAAGATATTAGACTAGCATTATATATTGGATTAAGGCATGAAGAACTCGTTACTTTATCGTGGAATGATATTTAGGGTAGATTATATATTTGATTATTGTTACTACAGAATGCTTTTTTAAAGCTATCAATAAAATATTACCTGTAGGTGTAGAACTTATTGAAGACCCATTTAATAACTATAAATCATCTTTTTGTAAATACAATAACATAGCTATTGAACTATTACAAATAGATAATTCTATTATGTATTTAAGAGTGTCGAAGTATTGGTATTTTTAAAATACCCATTAACGGGTATTTATTCACACTTACTCATATATTACTTTTGATTTAAAACATACATTATGAAGAGTTTATGGATATTTCTAATCTTAATTATTCCTTTGAATAACTATGCTCAAAAAGGAGAAGAATCTAATGAAGGAAAAGTAGTTAATAATAAAGTACATTATCAACCTATTTCACCTTTGCCAGTATTTGTAATAAATAGAGATACCTCTAAAGGGATAAATAATAAAAGTATTCTAGAAGAATTGCCTGATGAAAATACTAGGTTTGGAGTAAGAGAACAGAGTCAAGATTTAAATGCGAACTATTCTTCTTTTATCAAGACTGATAGTAAAAAAGAAAGTTATGAGGTAATATTTGATTGGATAAAGTATAATTCTACTATTGCTTTGAAAATTAATAATGGCAAGGCTTCATTATTAATGCCTTATGAAGATTATTTGGAAATATTGGAGGATGGTCAGATAAATATAAGCTCCAAACAAGAGGCAATTAATGATAGTCAAGGGAATCTGATAAAATTAATTATAGGAGTTGGAGTAAGAGTAAAGGCAGAAGTTTATACACAAAAAAGAGGTGTTTCTTTTGCAGATATTATAGGAATAGGTGCCAGTGCCTCTGAGAATAAAGTTAGAGGTAATTTAGAAATTCAATCTTTAGGTATTACAGGAGAGTCAATTACATCATTAATTCCTTTACCTACAGAGTTAAACAAGGGCTCAATTCAAAATTTACTAACAAACATAGCTGCTATAAGGGAGAAAATCTATACCCTTGAAAGAAACGAAGAGGATTTTTTGAAAGTTCAAATAACACCTAGAGTTGTGGGTTATGAAAATTTAAGTAATGTAGAATATACCGAGAGCCAAATACTATCATTTATATATCAGGCAATCCCTTATTTGGTTGTCAATATTCCAGACAATGCAAATAGTATTAATCCTGGTTAGGTCAAACATTTGAGTGTAAAATAGGATACTATATAAAACTATATAAATACATAAAGAAATTGACTGGCAGTCAAGCGCTCTAGTCAATTGAACTACATCCCCAATTGCTTTTAGAATATATGTATTCAATATACGCTTTCGCGAAAGCGTATACTTTTTAATCCTGAACCCTTAAAATAAGTAAGGGTTTTGTTGTATAGAAATCTTTCTTTAATACTGCATTGGCTTCCCACAATTTTTTAAAGAATCCACGTTTTCTACGCACTACACATATAATATTAGGCTCATGAGATTGAAAATGTTCTAAAACCCCTTGATATGTTGTTGCATTTTTTGTTTTCGTATAAGATTCACTTATTTTTTTAATCTTACCGCTTATCTCCAGCATTTCTGGAATACTCTCAGGAGTCTCTACATGTAAAAGGTGTAATTGACTATTAAAACGTTTTTGCAGCTTATAAATAGGATCTAAAACTTTCTTTTTACGAAACTTTCCATTTTTAAATGCCATTAATATCTTTTCTGGAGCAGTAAAAATCTCATTTTCTGGAACTATAAGTACAGGGATATCTGTTTCCTTTACCAGTTTTCCTGATGTTTTTCCAAGATATACATCTTCTCTTATAGAATTACTACGAGGAGATAAGACCATTAAGTCTACAGGAACATGTTTATTAAAACGTTGAACTCCTTCTAAAACACCACCTTTAATAGGGTGTGCAATCACCGAAACTTCTTTTTTATCTATAGCATTAAGTACCGTTTCAATCGTATTTTCGGATTCTTCTTTAAGTAATGTATTCACTTTTGACATACCGCCTACTCTTGAAAACTCTTGAAATACAGAGATTACATACACATTTGCATCTATTTCTTGTGCAAGATCAATCGCATATTGTAATGTAGTAATGGCATTACTTGACGAACCTATAGGGACTAGTATATTTTTCATAGAATAACGCTTATTTTAGCTGTACAAAGCAAAAATACTTCATATCTGTGATTGTACCCGCAAAAATTTCGGAAATCCCTGAAATTCTATCCCTTACTAAGGCCTGTGCTCAGTTCATGATTTCAAAAGGAATCTATCAATGGAATGAACATTATCCTTCTCAAGAAGCCTTTGAGAGAGATATTGATCGTAATGAATTGTCTCTTTTAAAAATAAACAATCGTATCATAGGAATTATCGTCATCTCTACATATATGGATGAAGAATATATCCCTGTACCCTGGCTTTCGCCTAATAACAATAACTTATATATCCATAGATTAGCAGTACATCCAGATTTTCAAAAACAAGGATATGCTATTCAATTAATGGCGTATGCAGAAGCTTTCGCGAAAGCTATAAAAGCAACCTCTATACGTCTAGATACTTTTAGTCAAAATCTTAGAAATCAAAAATTTTATACAACGCGCGGATATCAAAAAGTAGGAGATATTGCATATCCAAAACAAAGCAAACATCCTTTTTATTGTTATGAACTCATACTAACAGAGACTTAGTACCCTATTAAACATTTTCAATCAAAAATTAAAAAATAGCTCCAATCAACACAAATACTAAAATAGATATTTCATTTAAGCGCATCCAGCAACTAGCAATTCCAGCTATTATTGCTGGAATAGCAGAGCCTGTACTATCAAGTACCGACGCAGCGGTAGTGGGGAATATGGAGTTATATAGTACAGAATCACTTGCTGCTGTAGGAATTGTAGGTGCTTTCTTATCTACACTTATTTGGGTTCTAGGGCAAACCCGAAGTGCTATATCTGCTGTTATCTCTCAAAACTTAGGTGCCGGAAAACTAAATGATATTAAAGTATTACCTGCACAAGCTGTATATTTTAATATCCTTCTAAGTAGTGTTGTTTTAGGAAGTACTTACTTTTTTGCGCAAGAAATTTTTATCTATTTCAAAGCAAAAGACATGATCTTAGATCTAAGTTTAGAATATTATAATATCAGAGTTTGGGGATTCCCTTTAACCTTATTTACATTTGCTCTTTTTGGTATTTTTAGAGGACTACAAAATACTTTTTGGCCTATGATTGTAGCCATGTCTGGTGCTCTTGTTAATATTGGACTCGATTTTGCATTTGTATATGGTATTGAAGGCATTCTATCACCTATGGGCATTAAAGGAGCTGCATGGGCAAGTCTTATCTCACAGGTATTTATGGCAATTATGGCATTGATTTTTGTCTTAATAAAAACAAATATTTCTCTACGTCTACAATTTCCATTGCATAAAGAAATTAACCGACTGGTTGGGATGAGTCTTAATTTATTTGTACGTTCTCTATCCTTAAACATCGCTATTGTTCTAGCTGTAAAAGAGGCTACCGCATTAGGGAAAGAAACGATTGCTGCACACACTATTGCTGCAAACATCTGGTTATTTACAGCTTTTTTTATTGATGGGTATGGTGCTGCAGGAAATGTGCTAGGAGGAAGATTACAGGGCGCAAAAAGCTATAAAGATTTATGGATATTAACAAAGCGACTTAATTTATATAACCTCATTGTGGCTGGTTTATTAATGAGTCTTGCTTTTATTTTTTATACATCTTCGGGATTAATTTTTAGTAAGGATGAAAGTGTACTTCAAATCTTTTACAGTGTCTTTTTTATCGTAATTCTAATGCAACCTCTTAACTCTATTGCCTTTACATTAGATGCTATATTTAAAGGTTTAGGAGAAACTGCATATTTGCGTAATACACTACTTGCTGCTACATTTTTAGGTTTTATCCCTATGATTTATTTTAGCAAATGGATGGAGTGGGGACTTACAGGTATTTGGATTGCTTTTGCCGTATGGATGCTTATTAGAACTATAGCTCTTATTATTAAATACCATAATACGTATTATAAACTCGCTAAGAAATAAACAAGTTATTATTCAGTCAATCCTTCTTTTTCTAATTGATTTTCAATCATAGGTTTTCCTAAATAAACAACAGTACATCCTTCAAAAGATTTTAACTCTAATTGTTGTACAAAAGAACTGAGTATATCAATAGTACCATCTTTTTCTTTTACAAAAAGAGGAATCATATCTCGATCATTTAAAAGGACATCTACTACAGAGTGGTATTCTTCTTCACTATTTATAGATACTTCTTGAATCGTTGGATATTTTCGAGAAACTTCGGTTAAGTTTATAAAATCATCTGTTCCAGAAAAAAGTCCTTCTTTAGGAATGCTATTTGGATTATCCATTTCTTTTTTTGTGATCAAACGAAAAGACCCATTTTCTCCAAACTGTTTTTTAAATCTAGTTAAGGCATACTTATTAATTTCACTACTTCCAGTAAGTGCCATTAAATATCCTACATGATTAAGTTCTATATTATCAGTAAGGTCATCAGAATATATATTGGCTTCAAGAGCCTCTAACTCTAATTCTCTTGCCATTCTTACATTACTCCCATTACTATCTAGAAGAACTACATGTCTATTGTTACGTTGCAAGTAACGCGCAATAAGACGTGATACTTCAGAAGCACCTACAATAAGGATTCCATCAGATTTTTTAAGGAAAACTCCTATCGCTTTTGCAAAAACACGCGCTGTAGTTGCATTTAAAAGAACCGTTCCTAAAACAATCATAAATACAAGAGGTGTGATATACTCTGCGCCAGGTTCTCCACTTATAATCAGTTTTGAACCAAAAAGTGACGCAATTCCTGCTGCTACAATTCCTCGAGGGCCTACCCAACTTATAAAAACACGTTCGTTCATTTTAAGATCAGAACCTTTAGTACTCAAGAAAACCCCTATAGGTCGTATTACAAAAGCAACCACTAGAAATAATACTGCCGTTTCCCATCTATATAACAATTGTAAATCTTCAATATTAATATTTGCAGAAAGGAGTATAAAAAGAATAGAAATTAACAACACGCTTAGCGATTCTTTAAAGTATAGAA
The DNA here is from genome assembly GCA_964474345.1 of uncultured Flavobacteriaceae bacterium. Lineage (GTDB taxonomy): Bacteria > Bacteroidota > Bacteroidia > Flavobacteriales > Flavobacteriaceae > Dokdonia. The sequence continues at coordinate 3,098 of CAYYSK010000108.1, read as the reverse complement.
GTTCTTTAAGATTAGGTAGATTAATATTCCCTAACACCATACCCATCACCACCACAGCAAGTAGTCCTGATTCATGAGCAAAAGCATCAGACATTACAAAAACACCCAATACTGCAGATAAGGTTGCTACATTAAGAAGATAATGTGGTATTAAATGTTTCTTCGTCGAAAAAGCGAGCGCATGTGCAAAAGAGAATCCAAAGGTACTTCCAAAAAGTACAATTTTCCCAAACTCTTTAAGTGCTGTAAAAGTAAATTCTCCTCCTGCTCCTGCTACAATAAACTCATATACTAATACCGCGACTAAAGCACCAATAGGGTCGATCAATATTCCTTCCCATTTTAAAACAGAGGATACATCTTTTTTAAGAGGGATATTACGTAATATAGGAGAAATCACTGTAGGCCCTGTCACTATAATTAATCCAGAAAACAAGAAAGAAATCTTAAGACTTAAACCAAAAATAAAGTATGCCGCTATTCCTGCTCCTATAAATGTAACAAGACTTCCTATGGTAATTAATTTTGTAATCACCGGTCCTATATTCCGAATTTCAGATCGTTTAAGTGTCAACCCTCCTTCAAAAAGAATAATACTTATCGCTAACGAAACAAAATAGTAAAGACTTTCACCTGGAAAAAACCCTTCTACACCATTCCATATAGGTTCTATCCATTTTGTTCCATCATCAGAAAGCAATGTAGAAAATGGCCCTACAAAAAGACCAATCAAAATAAGTGGCAATATTGCTGGGAGTTTTAATCGCCAAGCAACCCATTGCGCAATAATTCCTAATATGATGATTCCTGCTAATTCTAACATAAGTAGTTGTTTTAAGAATGTACTTTATGAGCTTTAAAAATAATACTCATTTTACACATTATATAGTATAATCTTATTTTTAAAGCTTCTTCACTAGAAGAGAATATACAATTCTTTGTTAAAAACATCCTCAGAAAACACTGTAAAAACCCGTTTTTCATTATTTTGCAAAGATTTTAGATTGCAGATGAAGGTGTTTTTACACGCTTTCGCGAAAGCGTTCTTATCTTTAATCTTTTTACCATCCGAAATATTATTAAACAACCTATGAAAATTTATCCCATAGAGGCAGGTAATTTTAAACTAGACGGTGGCGCTATGTTTGGTGTTGTTCCTAAAAGTTTATGGACACGCACAAATCCTGCTGATGCTCATAATATGATTGACATAGCAGCGCGATGTATGCTTATAGAAAATGGCAACCGTCTTATTCTTATCGATACAGGTATGGGAGATAAGCAATCTGATAAGTTTTTTAGTTATTATTTTCAATGGGGAGATCACTCTATAGATGTATCCCTTGCCAAATATGGATTTCATAGAGATGATATCACAGATGTATTTATGACGCACCTCCATTTTGATCACTGCGGAGGTTCTGTACAATGGAATAAAGATAGAACTGGATATGAACCTGCTTTTAAGAATGCCACTTTCTGGAGTAATGAAGATCATTGGACATGGGCTACGCAACCTAATCGAAGAGAACGTGCTTCATTTTTAAAAGAAAATATTCTTCCTATGGAAGAAAGTGGGCAATTACAATTCATTTCTAGAACAGGAAATGCCTTTCAAGAAACATCAGAATTAGGCTTTGGTATCTTTTTTGCAGATGGGCATACGGATAAACAAATGATCCCTCATATCACATACCAAAACAAGACCATTGTATTTATGGCAGATCTGTTACCTACAGCTGGCCATTTACCACTTCCTTTTATAATGGGGTATGATACGCGTCCTTTGCTTACACTTGACGAAAAAGAATTATTTTTGAATACCGCCGCCGATAAAGGATATTACCTCTGGTTAGAGCATGACGCTCATAATCCTATTATTACAGTACAACATACAGAAAAAGGTGTACGATTAAAAGATACCTTTACACATAACGAACTTTTTTAATTTTAATTCCAAACAATGCATACTATTTTTAAAAAAATCACACTAGCAATTACAGTCTCTGCCCTTATTATAGGGTGTGATACCCCAGCTCCTCTTGTAACTGTAGCAGAAGCAAATGTAGACAGTAATCCTTTAAAAGTATCTTCACTTACTGAAGCTCAAGAAAAAGCTTGGAGTGGTAAAGATCTCATAAAAGATACTATTCCAGGAATGAGTGTCGAAAAAACATATGCTGAAATTCTTCCTGGAAAATCAGGAGTACAAACTATTGTTGCTGTTATTGATAGTGGTATTGACATTAATCACCAAGACCTTAAAAACGTAATCTGGACTAATCCTAAAGAGATTGCTGGCAATGGTAAAGATGATGATAACAATGGATATATAGATGACATACACGGATGGAATTTTTTAGGAAATACCGAAGCAGAGCAATTAGAACTGGCCAGAATTATTGACCGCCATGATAATGAATTCAGTGGGAAAACGATTGGACAAATCTCTGCAGATAAAAAAGATTTATTTTTATCATACCAAAAAGCAAAAGCAGAGCATGCTGAAAAGTATGGCAATCTTCAAGGAACCAAACAACAGTATACGCAAATATCTAAACAGCTTAAAATCTCTCATAAAGCTGTTGCCAAAAAACTAGGTAAAGAAGATTATACATTAAAAGACTTAAATGGTATAGAAAATCCAAATGAAGAAATGCAGAATCATATAGGTTTTCTATCACAGATGTTTCAATATGAAGATACTATGCCCAAATTTATAGAAACTATAGGTGGCGCATTAGAACAAATAGAAGGTCAATTGGTTAATTATAACCTTAACGCATCTTTTAGAAATGTAGTAGGAGATAATCCTTATGATATTACAGATACTACATATGGTAATAATAATGTAGTAGGTCCTAAACCTGAAGGAGCAAGACACGGAACACACGTAGGAGGTATTATAGCTGCACAACGTAATAATGGAATAGGAATGAATGGTGTTGCAAATAGTAATATTAAACTTATGGTATTACGTGCAGTACCAGATGGAGATGAGTATGATAAAGATGTTGCGCTAGCGATACGTTATGCTGTAGATAATGGAGCAAAAGTAATTAATACTTCTTTTGGTAAATATTATTCGCAAAATCCAG
>CAYYSK010000107.1:0-10728 GCA_964474345.1 uncultured Flavobacteriaceae bacterium | reverse complement strand
TTATTGTCGTTTTGCACTTCATTACGAAGTTCTAATGCATAATTCGGGTTTAATTTATTAAAATATCATTTTTTGCCTACAAAAATACTCCATATTACAAATGGCGATAGCCTGAACGATAGACTTATAAATCTTAATATCAAAGGAGATTTTGCAGTATGGAGAGAGATGCTATGTGAAGGAAAAACCACTTATATTCTTGGTGATAATGAATTCATTAAAACTAGAAAATCATTTTTAAAAGATCATTATGCAATAAACGTTTCTGATTATACGGAGAAATTTATTTCTCAACTTGAAATTATCAATAATGCAAATGATTATGATGTTGTTATACTTTGGTTTGAATATGATTTATTTTGTCATATAAATATGATAGCTTGTATAAGTTACCTCTTACATGCCAGTTGTACAACACCTATTTCTCTGGTATGTAGTGGAGAAATTTCAGGAGAAACATCTCTTAAGGGGCTTCCTGAGCTTTCTGACAAACAGTTACTTCGTCATTATAAAGAAAAAATACAATTAACTTCTAATGATCTCCTACTTTGTGATATCATATGGAGTATTTATTGTAGTGATACACATATACATTTACAACCTGAACTTGCTGCAAGAAGCAGCTTTATCTATCTAGCAAATTGTATACAAGCACACAAAGAGCGTTTTCCGTGTAAGCAATCGAGTATAAACGCTTTAGAGACTAAAATTCTTACACTTATAAAAGAACATACAATTACTTCAGAACGTCAATTATGTAGTCTTACATTACGTAACCAAGGGTATTATGGATATGGGGATATGCAAATTGTTAAGATCATAGAATATCTTCGACCCTATTTTGAATCTACAGCAGCGCAACTTACTCTAACAGATAAAGGCATAAAGGTTCTTGATGGAAAATATACAGTTCACAAAAGTGTACCATCCTGCTATTTTGGAGGTGTATCAAAATACGCATACACTTATCATAAAGACTCTCAACAACTTTTAATTGCTTAATACTCTATGATGATTTCTGCTTCTGAACTTATCCTAAATCCTGATGGTAGTATATATCACCTACACTTACGTCCAGAACATCTTGCAACTACTGTAATTACTGTTGGTGACCCAGATCGTGTAGATACTGTTACAAGCTATTTTGATTCTATTACACATACAGTACAACACAGAGAATTTAAAACAACAACAGGAATCTATAAAAATAAATCTATTACTGTAATATCTACAGGAATAGGAACCGATAATATTGATATTGTTTTTAATGAACTGGATGCACTTGTAAATATTGATTTAGAAACACGTACAATAAAAGCAACGCATACATCACTAGACATTATACGTATAGGTACTAGTGGCGCTATACAAGAAGACATTCCTGTAGATTCTTTTCTCTTAAGTGATATGGCTATTGGACTGGACGCTTTATTACATTTTTATGATAGTAGTCATATACAACATCCACATATGCAAAAAGCATTTGTAAAACATATGAAGTGGTTACCCCAAAAAAGTGAGCCTTATATAGTTTCTTGTGATCAATCACTCGCCTCTGTATTTCACTCCAAAAAAATGATCAAAGGAGTTACTGCTACAAATATTGGTTTTTATGGGCCACAAGGAAGAGTATTGCGCCTTCCGACTTCTGATATTATTATGAATAAAAAGTTAAGTGAGTTTCGCTTTCGCGAAAACAAAATAACAAATCTAGAGATGGAAACAGCTGGTATTTATGGACTTTCTAAACTCTTAGGACATAGAGCTATATCTCTTAATGCAATCTTAGCAAATAGAGTTTCTGGAGGTTTTAGCGATCAACCTAGTAAGACAATAGACAATTTAATACAATATACCTTAGATCGTATCGCTACTATGTAATAGGATTTATGTAATTTTATACCACATTATTATACACATGAATATCATACGAATTGGAGGCGTTCCAGAACATTTTAACCTTCCTTGGCACCTTGCATTAGAAGAAGGATTATTTTTAAAAGCTGGAGTATCTGTAGAGTGGATTGAATTTCCTGAAGGAACAGGTGCAATGAATAAAGCGCTAAGAGCAAAAGAAATTGACCTTGCTGTTATACTTACAGGCGGAGTTATTAAAGATATAGCAAACGGTAATCCTTCTAAAATTTTACAACTTTATGTTTCTTCCCCGCTATTATGGGGAATTCACGTCCCACGCCATAGTTCTTTTACTGCTATAGATGAACTGCAACATGCAAAAGCAGCTATTAGTAGATATGGTTCTGGATCTCATGTAATGGCGCACGTACAAGCAAAACAAAGAGGTTGGAATACTTCAAAATTAGAATTTGAAGTTGTAAATACATTAGAAAATGCTGTAGAAGTCCTTACTGAAGGAAAAGCTGACTATTTTATGTGGGAACATTTTACAACAAAACCTATTGTTGATGCAGGAATTTTTAAACGATTAGGAGATTTTCCAACACCTTGGAGTTGTTTTGTAATTGCTGCAACTAATGATGCTATTGATAAAAAAAGTAACGACATACAGATAGTACTTGACGTAATTAATACAATCACTCGAGATTTTAAAAAAATACCTTCCATAGATCGTACACTAGCATATCGTTATGAGCAACAACTAGAAGATATACAAAAATGGCTCTCTGGTACTACTTGGTCACAAGAACAAATTACAACGAAAGAAATTAATTATGTGCAATCAAAATTAATTGAATTGCAAATGATTGATAATAAGGTAAATGAAAATAATATTTACATTAATTTATAATAATTTGTATTTTTTTTAACTTTAGACGCAACCATATCAAAATTTACGCATCTATAGAATATAATAATTAATTTGGGGATCAATGAGTACATTTTTTATAGTATTAGGCATTTTGGTAGTAGTAAACTTTTTGCTCCTACAGTTTAGCTGTAATAAGACTATAGAATCTGATCCTGACGAAGAATAAACATATAGATTTATATATAACACAATACTAAATGGCGCTGAAGCTTAATTCAAATTTTCGGCGTCATTTTTTATGGAATAAACTTACTAAAGTATCGTTTAGTAAGTATAACTTTATAAATAAACGTTTAAGAAATTATATGAAATCTATCCTTCAAACTACTCTTGTAATAGTATGTCTATATAATCTCTATAGTTGTCAAGAAAAACAACTAGAAGTAAACAAATTTATTATTAAAGGCACAACCATTAATACTGATACAGACACTCTACACCTTTTTAATCCTGAACAAGATTTTGCATTTGACAAAGGAATTCAAATCCCAGTAACTAATCATCATTTTGAATATGAGTTACCAATTAATCATTCTCAAGGTTTCTTTTTGATGTTAAATGAAACTATTGATAATGGTGGGGGAAGATATTTTAACGTTTTTGTAGAACCTGGAATTACCGAACTTACCATTTATGATGAAGAAAGTTTTGATTCGAATATTGTAAAGGGATCTGAATTAAATAAGGCATATACTGCTTACTCAAAAAAACTTAAAAAAGATTTTTGGGATATCTCAAATACCTATTATGATAAACTTAATAAAATGCAGCAAGAGAAAACCTATGGCACAAGCGCATATTACGATATTATAGAAAAACAAAATACTATTTCAGATTTTCTAGAAGAGAAATATTATTATTCATTATTAGATTCTCTAAAAAAAATAAATCAATTCTATAGTAAAGAAGCAACACCTATTCAAAAGACTATTGATTCCATTACAAATAAAAGTATTGATTGGAAATATGAGTATATTAATAAACGTCAAGATATATTGGCCTATTATTTACTATATCAAAGCGTTATATATGATGAAGATCATCTTAATTATAAAAATATTTTTCAAACATTTGAAAAACTAAGTGCAAAATTTCCTGACCATCCATATACTCATCAAATTGGGAATATTATTAATGGAAAACAAAATGTACAAATAGGAAATAATTTTATAGATGTAACAGCGCCCACTATTAATGGTGAAGAAAAAACAATTTCAACTCTTATCAAAAATAAAATTGCAATAATAGATTTATGGGGTTCTTGGTGTGGACCATGTATTGTAAAAAGCAAAAAAATGATTCCTGTTTATGAGAAGTACAAAGACAAAGACTTTACTGTAGTTGGCATAGCAGGGGAATTTGATAATACTAATGCTCTAAAAAAAGCATTAACAAAATATAAGTATCCATGGGTCAATCTTGTTGAACTAGACCGAGAACAAAATATTTGGCAACAATATGGACTACGTGGTGGTGGTGGTATTTTCTTAGTTGATAAAAAAGGAAAGATTATAGCTATAAATCCAACCGCTTATGAAGTTGAACAACGATTAAAAACTTTATTATAACATTTCAAAATTACCACTGTATTTCACCTTCGTTAAAAGATTTTAATAATTCATTGGTCTTACTAAAATGTTTATTCCCAAACCAATACCCTCTATTAGCGCTTAATGGAGAAGGATGTCCTGTTGCTAAAATGTGATGTCTTGATGTATCTATTTTTGCTCCTTTCTTTTTTGCATATCCACCCCAAAGAAGGAAAATGATGTTTGTACGCTTTCGCGAAAGCGTACTAATCACAGCATCTGTAAAAGTTTCCCATCCATGTCTTTGATGAGATCCAGCTTCATGAGCACGTACCGTTAATGTTGCATTTAATAATAATATACCTTGGGATGCCCAACGCTCTAGATTTCCTGTTTTAGGAAAGGGAAGACTAAGATCTATTTCTATTTCTTTAAAAATATTGATCAGCGAAGGCGGCATAGGAATATCATCTTGTACAGAAAAACATAATCCATTTGCCTGACCAACACCGTGATAAGGATCTTGTCCTAAGATGACTACTTTTACTTGATCAAACGGGCAATGATCAAAAGCATTAAATATAGCAGCTCTCTCTGGAAAACAACGATGCATGTTATACTCTTGCTTCACAAAAGTGGTCAACTTTTTAAAGTATTCTTTCTCAAATTCTTCAGCAAGTTCTACCTTCCAACTTTCGTGTATATTTACATTCATTTATTCTGTACTTTTGTGACGCTATAATAGTGTAAATTAAAATTATAAAAGAAAAAGAATATACCGTAGACTATATCTATTTCAATAGAAAACTACAGCATACCTACGATGATAAATATACATCAAAAAACCCTTAAAGATTTAGAATTTCCAGCAGTTTGTGAGCATATTTCAGAGCGTTGCATTACTGATCATGGAAAGATAAAAGCATTGGCCATTGTGCCATATTCATCATCAAAACTAGCCCTTTTTGGGTTACATCAAACCAATGAGTATGTTTCATCTCAATTTCACGAAACAGTAATTCCAAATCACGGGTTTGACGCTGTAGATAGAGAAATCAAATTTTTAGATATTGAAGATAGTGTTTTAGAGAAAGGAAGTTTTAAAAAACTTTCTAGTATTTCTGAAACAACAAATATTCATATAAAATTCTTTCAAAAATATAAAGAACGATATCCAATACTTTATCAAACTGTTTCAGAAACCGAATACACGACAGTCATCATAGACGCTGTAAATATTGTTTTTGACCGTTATGGAGAATTAAGAGATGATGCATCTCCATTATTACAAACAACACGTAGAAGTATCAATCAAGTAAAAAGTAAAATTAATTCTAGTTTTGCTTCGGCATTAAGTCGGTATCAAGGTTACGGATACTTAGATGATATCAGAGAATCTGTTGTAGAAAACGTACGAGTACTAGCTGTTACAGCTATGCATCGTCGTAAAGTAAAGGGTTCCATTATGGGGAGTTCTAAAACGGGTAGTATTGTATACATACAACCAGAAGCTACATTACAAGCTCAAAGAGAGCTTAATAATTTACTTTTTGAAGAAGATGAAGAGATCAAACGTATTCTTAAAGAACTTACTAATACTATACGTCCTTTTATAACACTTTTTGAAGCATATCAAGACGTATTAAGCACTATTGATGTAATTGCCGCAAAAGCAAAATATGCACAAAAGCTTCAGGCAGTTTTGCCCACTATTACAAAAGATAGAGAAATAACACTCAAGGATGCGTACCACCCACTACTCTTATTAAGCAATAAAGCCAAAGGAGAAAAAACATTTCCGCAAGATATTCATCTGGATAAAGAGAGTCGTATCATTGTAATTTCTGGACCCAATGCTGGAGGTAAAAGTATTACGTTAAAGACAGTTGGATTACTACAAGTCATGTTACAAAGTGGAATGCTAGTACCTGTACATGAATATTCCAGAATGTGCCTCTTTAATCGAATACTTACAGATATCGGAGATAATCAAAGTATTGAAAATCATCTAAGCACTTATAGTTATCGTCTTAAGAATATGAATTATTTTCTTAAGAAATGTGATAAGTACACAATGTTTCTTATTGATGAATTTGGAACGGGATCAGATCCAGAGTTGGGAGGCGCTCTTGCTGAAACCTTCTTAGAAGTTTTTCATGAACGAGAGAGCTTTGGAATTATTACTACGCATTATGCAAACCTCAAAATGATGGCTAATGAGACACCAGAAATTGTAAATGCAAACATGCTTTTTGATGCCAGAACACTCGAGCCATTATTTAAGTTACATTTAGGTGAAGCAGGAAGTTCTTTTACTTTTGAAGTAGCACAAAAAAATGGAATTCCTTATTCACTGATCAATCGATCAAAAAAGAAAGTAGAACGTGGTAAAATACGTTTTGATAAGAGTATTGCAAACTTGCAAAAAGAACGTAGCCGACTTTCAAAAACAACGGCTACACTTAAAGAGAAAGAGCAAAAAGCATTACAGCGCGATCAAAAATTACAAGAGATCAACGCTAGAGTACAATCTAAATTAGAGAACTATCAGGAATTATATGATAGTAATCAACGTCTTATTTATTTAGGTCAAAAATTAGATACTGTTAGTGAGAAGTTTTATCGTGATAAGAAAAAACGCGAACTCGTTGCTGAACTTATGAAGATTGTACAAATAGAAAACTCTAAACGTAAGAAACAATCAGCAAAGGCCGCAAAAGCGCAAAAAGCAAAAGAGACTCAGGTAAAGAAAGAAGTCGAAAAGAAAGTTGCTGTCATTCGTAAAAAGAAGAAAGAAGCTAAAATAGAAGCGCCTAAAGTAGAAAAACCAAAACCAATTTTAAAAGTTGGAGATCGCGTACGTCTACAAGATGGAAAAGCAGTTGGTACTATAGACGCAATAGAAAAAGGAAAGGCAATTGTTAATTATGGTATGTTTACAACAAATGTTTCTGTAGATCAATTAGAATTAGTACAAACTAAAAAGAAGAAATAATGCTTTCGCAAAAGCATATAAAAAGCTTAACAAGATATTAGAACTACTCTATCATACGGGTGGTATCTTTGTTAAGACAACTTAAAAAATGAATTATGCGTGAAGATTTCTGTCTTCACGGGAATAAAATGGAGTTACCAAAACACAAAAAAATAATTTTATTTGATGGTATATGCAATCTTTGCAATAGCTCTATCATCTTTGTAATTAAACACGACTCCAAAGAACTTTTTAGGTTTGCTCCTCTACAAAGTGATATTGGACAAACTCTTATTAAGAAACATAAAATAGATCCTAGTAAGGTAGATTCCATTATTCTTGTAGATCAAGAAAAAGTTCATATAAAATCATCTGCAGCATTACGTATTGCACGTCATCTTTCTGGTGGCTATTCATTTCTATCTATTTTTTTGATCTTCCCTGCATTCCTTAGAAATGTAATATATGATTATATTGCTCGCAATCGATACAAATGGTATGGAAAAAAAGAGTCTTGCATGATTCCAACTCCTGAATTAAAAGCTAAGTTTTTAGACTAGCCTATTTCATATATTCCATTTACGCACTAAAAACACTACTTCCCTCATTCTAGGTTTTTAAAATTGTTGTTTGGTTATAATTTTGAGCAAACAAACATTAAAAATCATGAAAAAAGTAGTTCTCCTTCTCGCATTTTTTGCTGTTAATTACGCTTTCGCGAAAGCGTATACAACATCTATAGAAGAAATTTGCATAGATACTCCAATAATGACTGATATTAATAATACAGTCGCGTCAGACATCTCTTTAGTAACTGTATATCTTAACGGAGCTCAAGTAGAAAGAGCAGTAAACGTATTGGCCTCTGAAGGGGCTACTATCTTTATGTTAGATAACTTATCAAACACTATAGACGAAAATAGCATTCAAGTCTCAGGATTAGAAGATGCTACAATCCTTTCTATAAATTATGGAATAGACTACTTAACAAAACAAAAAAACACAGAAGCAGTAGAAGCGCTCCAAAAAGAAAAAAATGCAATTGAATTTACTATCAAGAAATTGAACAATCTCATTACAGGATTACATAAAGAAGAAGAAGTAATCAATCTTAATCAAAAATTAGGAAGTACTACGCAAGAAGTAAGTCTAGAAAGAGTAAAGGCTCTGGCTACGTATTACAGAGAACGTATTACTGCTATCAAAAATGAAGTGTTGGATACAGAACGCAAAAAGTATGATTTACAACAACAAAAAATAGATGTCACAAAACAATTGAAGGAACTTAATATTACTGAAGAAAAAAGTACAGGGCAAATCACTTTAAAAGTACACAGTGATATACGTACATCATTACAACTCAAAGTGTCATATAATGTGAGTAATGCAGGGTGGTATCCTTTATACGATTTAAAAGCAAAAGCAATTGATTCTCCTCTAGCTCTATCTTATAAAGCACACGTATATCAAAATACAGGTTCACATTGGAGTGACGTAAAACTCGTTATCTCTACAGGAGATCCAAATACAAATAATATAAAACCTGAGTTAACATCTAAGTACTTAAACTTTGTATCTAATTACTATCGAAATAAACAAAGAAAGACAAAAACCTATACTTATAAATACAATCCTAGGGTAAAAAGAGTTACAGGGATTATTCAGGAATCAGGAAGACCATTACCAGGTGTAAATGTGTATATAAAAGGAACATCTATTGGTACTCAAACTGATTTTGATGGTCGATACACCATAGATGTTCCTCAAGGAAAAACGTTGGTATATTCATATGTAGGATATCAAGAAGAAGAAATTCCAATTTATGCAAGTACTATGAATGTAAATTTAGATATAGATAATACATTAGATGAAGTTATTGTATCTGCCCAAGGAATTAAAAAAGAAGAGAAAGCTTTAGGATATGCATATGATGAAATTTCTAATGAAGATATAGAAAGACTACTCTCAGGAAAAGTTGTAGGAGTACAAGTTACTGGAACAGGTGATATCAAAACCGATGGTATTACAGCCACGCGATTTGAGATTAAAAAAAACTATTCTATCCCGTCAGATGGTGATGTTACTGTCATAGAAGTAGACACCTTTGATATTCCAGCTACTTATGAATATTTTGCAGCCCCTATTCTCAATGAGAATGTGTTCTTAACAGCTAGTATAAAAGACTGGGCTCGTTATAGTCTACTTCCAGGGGAAGCAAATATATATTTTGAAGGGAGTTTTTCTGGTAAAACTTTTATCGATCCCCTTGCAACGACTGAAGAGTTAACTATTTCATTAGGGGTAGATCCAGGTGTTATTGTAAAACGTGAACAATTAGATAATATAAAAGCTACTTCATTTATAGGATCACAACGTATTATAGATAACAGTTACAAAATTGAAATCAAAAATAATAAGACTACAAGTATCAATCTTAAACTTGTAGATAGAATTCCTAAATCACAGAACAAAGAAATCAAAGTAGATGATATAGAAACTGGTGATGCCAATTATAAAACCAAAACTGGACTATTAGAATGGAAACTAAATTTATCTCCCAATAGTACGCAAGAGAAAAGTTTCTCATATGAGCTTCGATATCCTAAAATAAAACGAATTAATATATAAGTTGAGAAATACAAAAATCATCATAATAATCTAACTTACAGTTGATTATAACTTTGGCACGTTACTTGTTTTATAAGTATCAGAAGCGTAAGCCGAGAGTCGGTAACGTAATACTAGATGTATTTAAAAAGTACATATAGTATGTTAACCCTAATATTTTTAAGTATGAAAAAGTTAGTCGTATTAGTAGTTTTATTTCTAGGAGGAATAACTGCTCAAGCAAATGAAGTGACGAATCTAGATCACAATAACACAACAGGGATACGTTACAATGTACCACAATCAATATCATTTATACAACGTGGTGTAAAGTTTAGTGTATATCCAAATGGAGAATTTGATTTTAAATTCTTAAATACACAACATCATGGGAGACGTGGGTATAGTGCACCAGGAACCACATATTCCAATCGTAAAAAAAGAGGATATGTAGCTTACGATTATTTAGGAAATATCACAAAAGTAGGTCGCAATTATATAGCATATAACCGATACTGTGATGTAAATCAAATTGGAAATATAACCTTACGATATAAACACGGAAGATTAGTACGTGTAGGTAATTTAAGAGTATTTTATAATCGCTATGGAAACATAGTCCATACAGAAGGGTATGTTACTCATTATAGTCATAATAACAACTATGGAACAGGGTATGATACTGATGATCATGATGATGATCATGATTATAGAAGAAAAAGAAATCGTAACGTCGGAGTACGTGGCGATAGAAGATCATAAAATTTTTGGTTGGTTAGTTTGAAAAACTTCATAAAACAATTTGTTTTATGGAGTTTTTCTTTTTA
>CAYYSK010000106.1:0-10920 GCA_964474345.1 uncultured Flavobacteriaceae bacterium | reverse complement strand
GTTACTAAAGAATCCCTCTATAAAGGAATTGAACAACTTAAAATAGGTAATCGTGTAGGCGATGTAGGATATGCTATCCAAAAATATACAGAAGACCATGGATATGGAGTTGTACGAGAACTTGTTGGGCATGGATTAGGAAAAATTATGCACGAAGCACCAGAAATGCCTAATTATGGGAAACGTGGACGAGGTAAAAAATTCATTGAAGGAATGGTTGTCGCTATAGAACCTATGATTAATATGGGAACTAAAAATATCAAACAACATAGCGATGGGTGGACTATTACTACTCGTGATAAAAAACCAAGTGCTCACTTTGAACACGATGTAGCTATTGTAGATGGAAAACCTGAATTACTTTCTACATTTGCCTATATTTATAAGGCATTAGGTATTGAAAGTGATGAAGAAATTCCTTTTCGTCAAGAAGCATTCGTCATATAAACCGTGAAAAAGATTTTTAAATTTTTCTTAAATGCAATCCCGAGACCATTACTCATTAGGCTGAGTTATGTTGTACGGCCATTATTCGTTCTTTTTTTAAGAGGATCGCGTTACAAAGACCCTATAGACGGAAAAGGATTTCGCATATTCTTACCCTATGGGTACGAAACACAACGAGAAAATATACTTTCACCTTCTACCCTATCTTTAGAACGTCACCGACTATTATGGTTATGGCTACAAAGGGAGACTGATTTTTTCTCAAAAACATCAAAAGTTCTTCACTTTGCACCTGAACAAGCATTTTACAAACGTTTCCGTAAGATGAAGCATTTGGATTATACGACAACAGATCTTAATTCTCCTCTAGCCGATGTAAAAGCAGATATTTGTAATTTGCCTTTCGGCGAAAATGAATACGACCTTATTTTTTGTAATCATGTCTTAGAGCATATTCCTGACGATACAAAAGCTATGCAAGAACTCTATAGAGTTCTTAAACCCGGTGGTATGGCTATACTTCAAATACCGCAAGAGTTAGATCGTGCTACAACTTTTGAAGATGATACGATTACAGACCGCGCTGAAAGAGCTAAAATATTTGGGCAATATGATCATGTACGTGTATATGGTAAGGATTATTTTGACAAACTCCGTTCTATTGGTTTTACAGTAGATGAAGTAGATTACACAACTGTTCTTTCTCCTGAAGAAGTAGATCTATATAGACTCGCTCAAGGTGAGATTTTACCTGTGTGCAGGAAGTAAAAAGCATTAAAACTTGTAAAGATTATATACCATATTTTTATAATCACATCTCAACAAGTAATAATGGTTATTAAAGTAATGCGTGTAATAAAACACATCTTTCTTGACCACTTCTGATTCTAAAAATTCTGTTATTGTTTTTACAAAGTTATATGTAAGTATCGTTTTATTATCTAGAATCTGACTTGAAGATAATTTTTCAGAGATAATTTTACCAGATACTATATTATGCCACGTTTGCCCTCGTTTATAAACACCTTTTAGCTTATCATACTTCTTAGATGAAACAATTTCTCCATTATTATCATCTAATGAAAATAAATCAATATCTTCAAACTTTTTTAAAAAAGCATTATTATCTTCAAATAAGAACACTTTCTCATTTACCAGAAGTGGATGAAAAGATATGTACTTCAATTCTTTTGAAGAAATAGTCTTATCTGAAAACTTGATGTTATTTTCCCATAATTTATTACCTTCTAAATCATATTTTGCAACATATAATTTAGTTCCATGATTCTTTTTTTCCCCTTTTAATCCTGCAAGATAGTAAAGAGCCCCTATGTCTTTTTTTATAAATACTTTCCCAAACGAACTTGCAGTTAAGGTTCTAACCGAAGGAGAGCCAGGCATTGTTCTTGTATTATACGTTCCACTAAAACCAAGGCCTACATATGAATATATTTCTGAATCTATATTATGTTCAAATTCAATTTCGCTTTTTAAATTTCCTTCATAATCATATTCTAAAATTAAATTTTTCTTTTTATTTAATTTCTTACCATCATCACCTTCATATGTGCTATTAATCAAATAAATACTCTCAAAATCAAAAGTTACAATACTATAAAAATTACGATTATCTTTATTGTTTAGCTTTTTTGGTTGAAATCTAACAACCTCAGACTTGTCATCAGTATATTTTTTTTGATATATCAACCATTCTTTTGGATCAGATTTTTCTTTCTTCTTTAAAGGTCCTATATGAACTATTTTATCTTCAAATAAGCGCGTGTCATAATAATCTAGTTCTTTCTCAATATTTCTTTCAATATCAAATTCTACTATTGTAGAAGTTTCATTTAAGTATAAAATCTTATCCTTATCCTTTAGAGGGTTTATTATAGCACCATTTTTCTCATTAGAAATAAATGCTCCAGAATTTCCAAATGCTATTACATTTGCTCCTTTACTAAAGTTTTGCTGATTCAGAACATTTTGATTTTCAACATCTAATATTTTAATAAGTCCATCATCACCTTTAGGTTTATATGCACCTGCATTTGAACTGAGATTCAGCATAATCGTATTCTCAATGAAACCAAATTCTATTAAATCTTGACCATCTATATCTAATTTTATTTCTTCTTGAGAAAATAGAGTCATAGAAGCAGTAAAAAATAGAAATATTAAAAAATAGCGTGTACTCATATATTTTTTTTACTAATGTAATAAAATTGAAATTATTATTTATGATAACTAATACATTATAATTACAACTTTTGCGTGAAGGATTGTAGTGTAAATCCCGCATCACTCTTAAGAGTGAGAGGAATTGAAACGAAAAGCCTGACCCTTGTGGTCACGCCCACAATGAACTACCTCGATGCAAGCATACGAGGTATCTAATCTAAAAAACAAGGGCGATGCAAGCATCGAGGAATTGAGCCCTCGGCTATCGCCCAGCGATTAAAGAACATAATAATATGTTAAATACACATCTTACTATATAGATAATCAAGGTCTTTTCTCTTTTTTTCAATACCTTCATTTCTCTAAAACTTAAGAGTATTTTTTGATGAGAAATTTATGTTTATTAATAGCAGTCTTTATAAGTCTTGCTGTGACAGCTCAAGGAACCCAATTATTAAGACAGCCTACCATTTCTAATACAGATATTGTATTTGTATATGCTAATGATTTATGGAAAGTCTCTATTCAAGGTGGCAATTCCATACGTTTAACAAGCAATGAAGGAGCCGAATCATCACCACATTTTTCTCAAGACGGAAAAACAATTGCTTTTACAGCGCAATATGATGGTAATACTGATGTATATACAATTCCTTCAAGTGGAGGTGAACCAAAACGATTAACTTGGCATCCTGGAGCAGATATTGTTCAAGGATGGACACCTAAAGGAGACATTCTCTTTCGCTCTGGAAGAGAGAGTCACCCTACTCAGACTAATACATTTTACACAGTCTCGCCCAATGGAGGTCTCCCAATTTCTTTTGGACTACCTAGAGCAGGTTCTGGAGAAGTAGCTCCCGATGGAAAACATGTAGCCTATGTCCCAATTACATCTTGGGATTTAGAATGGCGTAATTATAGAGGTGGACAAGCTGTTCCTATATGGATTGTAAATCTAGAAACAAAGGAGCTTACTAGAACACCACAAGGAAACAAAGAAAGACACTTAGACCCTGTATGGATTGATAATACCGTTTATTATCTATCAGAGCGCGATTATGTAAGCAATATTTGGTCATATAATATGGCAACAGGAACAGAAAAGCAAATCACTTTTCATAAAAAGTACGATATAAAAAGTCTTGATACCAATGCTGATAAAATCATTTATGAACAAGGAGGGTATTTACATCTTTTAGATCCTAACGGTTCTGCAAAACAACTCAATATAACTGTCCAAGGTGACATGAATTTTGCAAGACCTAGATGGGAGAACATAACTGCACGTCAATTATCAAATCCTAATATCTCGCCAACAGGTAAACGAGCTATTTTTGAACATCGAGGAGAAATCTTTAGTGTTCCTAAAGAAAATGGGACTTGGCGCAATGTGTCTAATTCATCTACATCTGCTGAGCGTGCTCCAGTATGGTCTCCAAAAGGAGATAAAATTGCTTGGTTTTCTGATGCTAGTGGAGAATATAAACTCGTAACTGCCGACCAAGATGGAGGTAATCAAAAAACCTATGCGCTACCTAATCATACGTTCTATTTTCAACCAGATTGGTCTCCAGACGGAACACATATAGCATATTCTGATACAGATTATAATATATGGGTTATAAATCTTGATACTGGAAAAGCTCAAAAAGCAGATTCAGATAACTATGCACACCCTAATAGAACAATGAATCCTGTTTGGTCTCCTGATAGTCAATGGATAGCATATCCAAAACAATTAAAAAGTCATTTTAAAGCAATTTTTGCATATAACATCAATTCTAAAAAAACTATTCAATTAACAGATGGTATTGCTGATGCTATTAGTCCTGTATGGGATGAAAGTGGAAAGTATCTATATTTCTTAGCTAGTACTAATTACGGATTACAATCTGGTTGGCTGGATATGAGTTCATATGATATAGAAATAAACAGAAGTTTATATGCTATTGTCCTTTCAAAATCAGGAACTGCTCCTAATCTACCTAAAACAGACGAAGAAGAAATTGCGTCTTCAGAAGCTACTGATGACAAAAAAGCAGATAAAGACAAGAAAAAGGACACTACTGCACCTGATGTTAAGGTAGTTATTGATGCAGAAGGTATTTATGATCGTAGCGTTGCATTACAACTTGATGCACGTCAATATGTAGCTTTAGCAAAAGGACCTAAAAACGTTGTTTTTGTAGCAGAGAACATCCCTAATCAGCCAGACTTCACATTACATAAGTATGATGTTAAAGAAATGAAAGCTGATATTTTTACAACAGGAGTATCACAGATGATTACTTCATCAGATCGTAAAAATATCTTATTAAATCAAAATGGTTCTTGGAATATTGTAGGTACTGGAGGAACTCCTAAATCTGGTGATGGAAAACTTAGTATGAATCTAAGAATAAAAGTAAATCCTACAGACGAATATCATCAGATCTTCAAAGAAGGATGGCGCTATATGCGAGATTTCTTATATGTAGATAATACTCACGGAGCTCCTTGGGATGATATTTACAAATGGTACTCACCTTGGATCAATCATGTAAGACACAGAAGTGACCTTAATTATGTTGTAGATATTATGAGTGGAGAAATTTCTATAGGGCATTCGTATGTTTCAGGAGGAGATACACCTGATATAGATAGAGTTCCTGTAGGATTATTAGGATGTAATCTAGAAGTTGAAAATGGCGGGTATCGTATCAAAAAGATCTTTACCGGAGAACGCTGGAATCCTGATCTAGAAGCTCCTTTATCACTCCCTGGTATAGATGTAAAAGAAGGGGATTATCTCATTGCTGTTCAAGGACAAAAATTAGATCTTTCTACAAATCCATACAGTTTACTAGAACAAACAGCAGGAAGAGAAATTACACTTACTGTTAATACTACTCCATCTGAAAATGGTGCTAGAGAAATTCTTGTAAAACCTATACGAAGTGAACGAGGATTACGCACCAATGCTTGGGTAGAAAACAATCGTAGAATTGTAGATCAATTATCAGGAGGTAAACTAGCGTATGT
The DNA here is from genome assembly GCA_964474345.1 of uncultured Flavobacteriaceae bacterium. Classification (GTDB taxonomy): domain Bacteria; phylum Bacteroidota; class Bacteroidia; order Flavobacteriales; family Flavobacteriaceae; genus Dokdonia. The sequence goes on along the minus strand of CAYYSK010000106.1, from coordinate 5,271 downwards.
ATATGTACCTAATACTTCAGGAAATGGATTTGCTTCTTTTAATCGTTATTATTTTTCTCAGCAAGACAAAAAAGGAGTCATTGTAGATGAACGTAATAATGGTGGAGGTTCTGCTGCAGATTACATGATTGACATTATGTCTAGAGAATTAGTAGGGTATTTTAATAGTAAGTCTCATGACAATCGCCCTTGGACAACTCCTATTGCTGGTATCTGGGGACCAAAAGTAATGCTCATTAACGAGCGTGCAGGTTCTGGAGGCGATTTATTACCCTATATGTTTCATGCAAAAGAAATAGGCCCTCTTGTAGGTACTCGGACATGGGGTGGTCTTGTAGGAACTTGGGACACTCCTCCATTTATAGATGGAGGTCGCATGGTTGCTCCACGAGGTGGTTTTTATGATGTAGATGGCAATTGGGCTGTTGAAGGAGAAGGTGTTTCTCCAGATATAGAAGTTATTCAAGACCCAAAATCAGTATTACAAGGAAAAGATCCCCAATTAGAAAAAGGAATTGAAGAAGCTATACGTTTATTACAAACTCAAGAGTTTCAATTACAACAAGAACCAGCAGCTCCCGTTCGTTGGAAACGCCCTGCTGGTTATAAAAAAGAATAAATCATATATAAAGATAATAGTATTATGCGCATTATATACGTACTACTCATACTAGGAATTACACCTATGGTGGCACAAACAGATACAGAAGCTATTCAAAAAGAAATAGATCAAACGGTTTGGAAAACATTTCAAAAAGCATTTGAAACGCTAGATGGGGATGCCCTCAATGCCACCTATGCAGACCAAGTATTACGAGTAACTCCACAAGGCATTGATACAGAAAATGTATTTAAAAAAGGAAATGCAGAACGTTTTGCTGCTAATCGTAAAAATGGAGACAAAATCAGTTTAGATTTTTGGTTTGACAGCAGAAAAACCAATGCAACTACTTCTTATGAGGTTGGATTTTATCGTATAGGGTTTACTACAAAAGGAGGAGAAACCCAATATAGCTATGGGCAATTTCATATTGTTCTTGAAAAAATAAATGAAAAATGGAAAATTACGCAAGATTGGGACACTACCATAATTGCTGGTCATCCAATTACTTCAAAAGAATTTGACAAAAAAGAAAGTATTCGGTTTTAATTAAAAATTATTATTTGATTATTAATTTTTTAAAGCCTGCAGTTACATAGGTTCCTGTTGTACTTTCTCCTTGAGAGAATACAAGATATGCATCTATATTTTTTAATGTAGCTAGTACTTCTATAGACCGTTCTAATCCCATTGCCATAAATGATGTCGCCCATGCATCTGCTTCTGCACAGGTAGGAGCAATTACGTTTGCGCTCAAAACATCGCTTTTTTCAGCACTTCCCGTAATAGGGTTTATCGTATGGACATATTTCTTCCCTGTAAGTGGGTCCACTCTATTTTTACGATAATTCCCAGAGCCTGCCATAGACATGTCATCTAGTTTTAAGCTCACTGCAGAGCTTCTATTCTCAAGTTGAGAATCTATACGCTCTACTCCGACTATCCATGAACTCTTTTTATTTTGATTATTTCCTTCGGCACGAATTTCTCCTCCTAATTCTATTAAAAAATCCTCCAACTTTTGCCGTTGCATAAATACTGCAATCCGATCAATCCCATATCCCTTGGCAATAGCATTAAAGTCAAAATAGATCTCTGGGTATTTTTTAAGAATAGTTCCGTCTGATAAAAGTGTTACTTTATCCAATCCAACATATCTCATCATTGAATCCAGAGATACGCTATCAATCACGGTAAGTGGTTTTGTATCGCCAAATCCATAGGCATTACGTAATCCACCTACAGTAGGATCAAAATAACCTTGAGTATGTTGGTTTAGTTTTCGCGAAAGCGTAAACACTTCTTTAAACATAGCATCTACTATAATAGTACTATCTCCTCTATTTATTTTTGAAATATCACTATTATGTATATAGGTACTCATAGATTTATTAACCACATATACGACTGAGTCAATTCCTTTTTGAATATGTTGTGCTTTATCTGCTTTACCAAAATACGTAACCGCATAGGTTGTCCCAAATGCCTCTCCTTGAATGGTTATTTTATCTGGAATTTCAGATGTGCAAGCACTTAATAAAACTATAAAAAGTAGGGGAAGATATCTCATTATAAAATTTCTTGAAGTCCGTTATATATCATGGTATAGGGTACATCCTTTTCGGCAGGATGTTGATAATTATCGCCATGCCCTAAACCTACTCCTGCATAAAAGGTACGCGCTTCAAATTTAAGTGCATGATTTTTCATTTTTTGCATAAAAACTTCATCATATACATTTGCATTCTCTGGAAATGTAATAGCTCGAACAATGACAAAGTGTAATTTCTTATCCTTAAGTGCTACAAATTGCGGGTCTTTTTTAAGCTTAGAATTAACACCCATAAACTCGTATCCTTGATCTTCTAGGTCTTTACCAACAATATTCATTGCAAGGTTATGTAACTCTTGTTCTGTAAGAAAAACTGCCATACCGCAAAGGTAATACCTATGGTCGAATTATACTTTTACTTTAGTGACAAATGAAGATGTAACATCGTACAAATTTAATATACTAATACCCTATGATTAAACTACTGAAAGATATTATCATACGTATTCTTGTATACCCACTTTGTGCATTTCTATTTATCTTGTAATAGGTATTATTATTTTACTAAAAGATTTCTTCAAAAAGAAACAAGCAATTATTTAAACCGTACCATCTCAAAACTTGAAAAGGTATAGATAGGAGTATTTAAAGAAGTTTTCCCTTTTAGGTCATACCAAGGGCTCATGGATGTGTTGGATGCATTTTTTATAATATGTACGCTTTGCGCAGGTGTATTTCCTTGAAAAAAGGCAAAACGACGTTCTTCATGATCATTTTCTATAATATCTGCTACCATCATTACATGACCTGGAAATCCAGGGTAAATCAGCAGGTCTCCTATCGTTACTTCAGAAAGTTGAGGTATTTTTTGCAATTCTTGAGATAAAGAATAAGTACCTGCATACGTATAAATAAGATTGAGGTATCTATAGAAATTCTCTTTAGAACTATTTGCTATAGCAGTCTTTGAAAAAGTTACTTTGTTTCCATTAATTTTAGGACGATATCCTTCGGCATATTTTTTCCAAGAACAATAATGACCACTCGTAAATTTAAAACCTATCTCGTTTTTTCTATCATTTTCCCACAAATACTCTGATCGCAATCGAATAAGGGCATCTGCACATTGTTGTAATCCATTAGAAGGCACTGGGACTTCTAATATGCCTACGTGGCCAGATTGATATATATACGGCTGCCCGTCATAATTAATGACTTTTGCTCCAGTTTTTTTTAATTTATAATTTTGAATATACTCAGAGAAACTTCCTTCTAAAGGATGAACTCGTCTATAATCTTCAGGAACTTTAATTCGTGTTTTTATGGTACGTCCTTCTTTATTCACTAAAGAAGTAGGTACAATATATGTTGTCGCTACTTCTTTAATCGCAGTGCCTTTTTTTGAGAAGTTAAAAAATAAGAAGCCTCCTAAAATTAAAATACTAATAAAAAGGAGTGTTTTTTTCATATAAACTATAACTCTAAAAAAATAAATTTCTTATCTACGAGTATGCGTTTTCACGAAAGCGAACTTTATTATAAAAGTTCTAATGCGCAATCTAGGTTAAAAAAGAAATAAAAAAATCCGATATAGAAATATATCGGATTTTTGTTATACTTATATACTTTAAAGGTTATCCTCCAAAATCATCAAAGCGTATATTTTCATCTGGAATACCAAAATCTTCTCCCATTTTCTGAACAGCGTTGTTCATTAATGGAGGTCCACAGAAGTATAATTCAATATCTTCAGGAGCTTCATGCTTATTTAAGTATTGATCTATCACTACTTGGTGAATAAATCCTACAAAACCATCTCCTTCTCCTGCTGTACTATCTTTTACTTTCCAATTATCTTCTTCTAAAGGTTCTGAAAGTGCTAAATAAAATTTAAAATTAGGAAAATCTCTTTCTAAAGCTCTGAAGTGTTCAAGGTAGAATAGTTCACGTTTAGAACGTCCTCCATACCAATACGTAACTGTACGTCCTGTTTTAAGAGTTTTGAATAAATGATATAAGTGAGAACGCATAGGTGCCATTCCTGCTCCACCTCCTACATATAACATCTCTGATTCAGATTCATTGATAAAGAATTCACCATAAGGTCCAGAAATCACTACTTTATCTCCAGGTTTTTGAGCAAATATATATGAAGAAGCAACGCCTGGGTTTACATCCATCCATTGGTTCTTAGCTCTATCCCATGGTGGTGTTGCTATACGAACATTAAGCATAATTTCACGTCCTTCTGCAGGGAAAGAGGCCATTGAGTATGCACGCTCTACAGTTTCATTATTTTTCATAGAAAGAGGCCATAAACCAAATTTATCCCATTCTGCTTGGAATTTATCTGGAGTATCATGCTCTTCTGGATGTGCAGTAATATCTATATCTGCATATTTAATTTCACACTGAGGGATTTCAATTTGAATATATCCTCCTGCTTTATATCCCATATCTTCTGGGATCTCAACAACAAATTCTTTAATAAAAGAAGCTACATTATAATTACGAACAACAGTTGCATCCCATTTTTTAATTCCAAATACTTCTTCTGGAATTGTGATATTCATATCCTGTTTCACTTTTACTTGACAAGCAAGACGGGCTCCATGAGCAAGTTCTTTACGGCTAAAATGAGGAGTTTCTGTAGGCAATGCCTCTCCTCCTCCTTCAAGAACGTGACATTCGCATTGAATACAAGTTCCACCACCACCACAAGCAGATGGTAAGAAAATTTTATTATTACCTAAGGTAGATAACAATGTACTTCCTGAAGCAACTTCTACTTCTCTTTCACCATTAATCGTGATTTTAACAGGTCCAGAAGGAGATAGTTTTTGTTTTGTAAATAATAGTAAACCTACTAATAATAATGTAAGCACTAAAAAGGCAACAATCGTGGCGATTACAACGCCAGACATACTAGCAACTAATATCATATGATTATTCTTTTTCGTTTGTAGTTGAAACTAGTTCATCACTAGTCTCTTTTGTCATTTCAACTGGAGCAACTTCTACCACAGGTGTTGTTTCTTCTTCTTCATCACCTCCTGTTAACATCCCTCCAAAACTCATAAATCCAATAGCCATAAGTCCAGTAATAATAAATGTAATT
>CAYYSK010000105.1:0-11031 GCA_964474345.1 uncultured Flavobacteriaceae bacterium | reverse complement strand
CAGTGATACCTGCATTATCTGCAATCTCTACACAATCAGGAAAAGGAAAGAATGCATCACTTGCCATGACTGCTCCTTTCAAATCAAAATTGAAAAAAGTTGCTTTTTCAATGGCTTGACGTAAGGCATCTACTCTTGATGTTTGACCTGTACCACTTGCACAAAGCTGCTTGTTCTTACAAAGTACAATAGTATTTGACTTTGTATGCTTGCATATTTTTGAAGCAAATAATAAATCTTCTAACTCACGATCTGTAGGTTTAGTATGTGTTACGTGTGTTAAATTTTCTTCGGTATCCGTTTGACTATCTCTGTCTTGAACCAAGGTTCCGTTAAGACAGGTGCGTACCATAGTTTGTGGGAGTGTTACTTCTTTTTGGATAAGGATAATTCTATTTTTCTTTCCTTTTAAAATTTCAAGAGCATCATCGTCAAAAGAAGGTGCGATCACTACTTCACAAAATAATTTGTGTATTTCTTCAGCTGTCGCTTTATCTATAGTGTTATTAGCAATAAGAACACCTCCAAAAGCACTTGTAGGGTCTCCTGCTAATGCGTCTACATATGCGGTATGCATGGTGTCTCTTTGAGCAAATCCACATGCATTATTATGTTTTAGGATTGCAAATGTAGGTGCTTCCCCTTTAAACTCATTCATTAAGTTCACAGCAGCATCTACATCTAATAAGTTGTTATATGAAAGTGCTTTTCCGTGAAGCTTATCAAAAATAGCGTCAAAATCTCCAAAGAAGAATCCACGTTGATGAGGGTTTTCTCCATAACGAAGTACTTGCCCTTTATGCTCACTTACTTTTAAAACTGGAATCTCATGGTCTGCATTAAAGTAATTAAAAATGGCAGTGTCATAATGAGAAGATACTCCAAAAGATTTAGCTGCAAAGCGCTTACGATCTGCTAATGTTGTCGTTCCTTCACCATCTGTAACCATTTGTAATACTTCTGCATAATCATTTACCGAAGAAACACATAATGTATCTTTAAAGTTTTTTGCAGCTGCACGTATAAGAGAAATACCTCCAATATCTATTTTTTCTATAATATCTTGCTCTGGTGCTCCAGAAGCAACCGTTTTTTCAAACGGATATAAATCGACAATAACGATATCTAGTTGCGGAATTTCATATTCACTCATTTCAGCAACGTCACCTTCATGATCTTGTCTATTGAGAATTCCTCCAAAAACTTTAGGATGTAATGTTTTAACACGACCACCTAAAATAGAAGGATATGATGTAATATCTTCTACAGGCACAACAGGAATTCCTAAGTCATTAATAAATTTTTGAGTTCCTCCTGTAGAGTATAACGTAACTCCTAGGTCATGAAGTTTTTGAACTAAAGGGGCAAGACCTTCTTTACTGAAAACAGATACTAACGCGGAACTCGCTTTTTTTACGTCGCTCATTGTAGAAATTTTATGTGATTTTGGATACGTGGCAAAAATAACCATTTAACATTTTATAGTAAGGAGAATATTTATATTAATTTGGCAGTTCTGTAACATATTCTATCTCTAAGCGTCTTATCTTTAAATTTTCCAAAATATATCGATGTTTATTTACTTACGTGTACTTAAAGAAAGCTTTCGTTTTGCAGTAAATGCATTACGTAATAATAAACTACGAACTTTCCTTTCTCTAATGGGAGTAACTGTCGGTATTTTTTCAATTATCGGAGTACTGGCAGCTGTAGATTCATTAGAAAAACAAATTACTAGTAGTCTTTCTTCTTTAGATCAAAGCACTATCATTTTATGTCATGTTTCTTTTGGTCCTACCGAAGTACCACGATGGAAGAGAGAACAATTCCCAATGGTTACTTATGAGGAATATCAATACCTCAAACGTATATTGCCAGATACAAAAGCAATTTCATATGTTCTTAATGTGCCTTCGCAAACTATAAAATACGAAGATGAAACACTAGAAAGAGTTCAAGTAGGGGCAACGACTAATGAGTATTATGATATTGAAGCATTACAATTTCAAAAAGGACGTTTTTTTAATGAATCAGAATCTGCTAGTGGAGCAAATGTGATTGTTATAGGTGATGAGATTAAGAATCAACTTTTTGGAAAAGATGGGAATGCTATTGGAAAAAAGATAAAATTATTTAGTCGCAAATTAACAGTTATTGGAGTGTTAAAAAAAGAAGGGAACGCCCTAGGAGATTCTAAGGATGAAGCTGTTGTAGTTCCTGTAAATTTGACTAGAAGAATATACGGAGATAATAATAGAACAACTTTTCCTCAGGTTATTATATTACCTGAAGCCGATATAGATAATGAAGGGTATCTAGCTGTACTTGATCAAAAGCTTCGAGCTAAAAGAGGGATAAAAACAAATGAGATAAGTACATTTTTTTCAAATCAATTTAAAGGATTAACAGATTTTATAGACGGTCTTATCGGAGCTTTAAAAGGAATAGGCTGGGGGATAGGAGGCTTTGCATTATTAGTAGGAGGTTTTGGGATTGCAAATATTATGTTTGTGAGCGTAAAAGAGCGTACTAATCTTATAGGAATTCAAAAAGCATTAGGAGCAAAACGTCGTTTTATATTATTTCAATTCTTATTTGAATCTATATTACTCTCCATTTTTGGAGGACTGATTGGGATGTTCTTGGTCTGGTTGATTACACTAGGGTTAAATGGCTCCGGAGTAGCTGGAGATTTTATATTTGTATTGTCTCCTTTTAATGTCTTCTTAGGACTTTCTGTAACATTTTTTATAGGAATATTAGCAGGTATTATTCCAGCGATAGCAGCATCAAAATTAGACCCTGTAGAAGCGATTAGGACAGGAATGTAATTTATAGATTACAGAATTGAATTGCTATAAAATTTTTGCAACTTGTTCATTTACCCATTCTAAAAAAATCTCATCTTCTTTTGTAAATGGATCAGAAGTATCAGAATCTATATCGATTTGACCTATATTTTTACCATCTTTAAAAAGAGGAACGACAATCTCACTTTTTACATGAATACTACAAGCAATATAATTATCTTGAGCAGAAACATCTGGGACAACAAAGTTTTCGTTTGAGACGGCAACTTGACCGCATATTCCTTTCCCAAAAGGAATCACCGTATGATCAGTAGGTGTTCCTACATATGCTTCTAAATGTAAGGTTTGAGTCTCGTGATTTGCAAAGTAAAACCCAACCCAGTTATAATAAGGTATTGCTACACGTAATGCTTCACAAATTTCAGTTAACCTGTCTTTTGTAGGAAGTGCTTTTTTGGAAACTATAGCATTAACTTCTTTTTTTAAATCTTCAAAAGCCATTTTTAATGTATTTTTAAGGCATAAACCTTAATATATTGTTCAAACTAATAAGCAAATATAAGTCGGTACTACGTTTTATCCTTACGTTTATAGGAAGTTATTTTGTTCTTGTCTTCTTATATAACCTGTATCTCAAATACGGGACTAGTGACACGTATTATCCAGATATTATTACTCATACTGTAGCAAAACAGAGTGAATCTATTATTAATGCTATGGGATATAATATGAATGTTGTTCCTAGTAAAGTAGAACCTGCTATGAATCTAACGATAGGAAATAAAGTATTAGCACGTGTAGTAGAAGGATGTAATGCCGTAAGTGTGATGTTACTTTTTGTATCTTTTATGTTAGCCTTTTTTGAAGGGAAAAAGAGAACATTCTTGTTTATTTTTGGAGGAGTAGCTCTTATCTATGGAATGAATGTAACACGTATTGCTCTGCTAACTATTGGAATATATGAGTATCCAGAACATACTGAATTATTACACGGGACTATTTTTCCAGCTGTGATTTACGGAACCGTTTTCCTGTTATGGTTAGGCTGGATTCAATCGTATAAAAAACAACCTGAAAAATCATGAAAAGAATTATAGCAGGTATTGTTATTCTTTTATGTTTTGTAGGATTTGCGCTTATACGCTTTCGCGAAAGCGAACTCTTTTATGATCCACTTATTGCATTTTTTAAAGGAAATTATCGAGCAACCTTATTACCAGAAATGGAAGAAGGGAAGTTAATTCTAAACCTTTTTTTTAGATACACTATAAACACGTTGTTGTCACTTATTGTTTTATGGATGGCTTTTAGAGAAAAAGGAATTATTAAGTTCGCAACACTTTTTTTTGCAGCCGTTTTTGTGGTGTTAATAATTGTATTTAAAATCTTACTCACTACACAAACAATAGGAGAGTATTTACCTATATTTTATGTAAGACGTTTTTTAATACAACCACTTTTATTATTTATGTTATTACCTGCTTTTTATTACTATCGGAAGGTGAATAATTCTTAATCCAGTTGTATCTTTGTGGGCAAATTAGAGTAGTATGAAAAAGTACTTTTACCTTCTTGTCATTATCACCCTTTTTTCTTGTAAAAAGAATGAACCAGAAGTAAAGACAGCTCCTTCACAAACAATACAGGAATCAGTTACTCAGACTGGAGATTTGAATGAAACAAATACAAAAGTTGAGGTAGTATTTGAAGATGCTCAATTTACGAGTATTTATAATGCTTATTTAGATCTTAAAGCGAGTCTCGTGAATACAGATGCTTCAAAAGCAAAAGCTGCATCAGAAACTATGTTTACTGAAGTAAGTAAGAAATATAAAACTGAAAATTTAATAGAAGCCCTCACTAAAATGAGTAATAGCGATGATGTAAAAGAACAACGTATCGCTTTTGAAGATGTTTCTAAAATCATGGAAACACTAGTTTCTGGAAATAAAATAACTTCTGGAGCAATCTACAAACAGTATTGTCCCATGGCGTTTAATGGAAAAGGTGCTTATTGGTTATCCAATTCTAATGAAGTACGTAATCCCTATTTTGGAGATCAAATGCTCAAATGTGGTGTAGTTGATAAAGAAATTAAGTAGTTTCTCTTGAAGAAGGCTTTTGCATTTATACTTAATAAGAAATAATTAAAAATGAAAAAGTATAAAATAACATTAGTGCAGATACTAACCATTGCTTTTATTATTCTCTATATTATATGGGAACGTAATCTGCAATTGTATATGATAGAGAATAATATAGAAAACTCGTATGAATCTCGTAGAGATCTTACCGTAATTGTACCTGTATTACTTACTCTTATTTTTATATCTGTACGACAATGGTTGAAAAGAAAAGATGATTAATGTTAATTCATCTCAGCTATATTTCTAAATACTGTTGCCCAATTAACTCCTCCAAATTTATCTCCAAGTCTAATGATGGCGATATCTCTTTCGGGATGGATATACATAAACTGACCTAAAATACCTCTAGCTTGATAATCAGTATACGGTGATGTAACTTTTTTAAGTTTTAGTTTTGTAGCATCTTTTAGAAATGGAACATAATCTTCTTTAGTGATATTACGCCACCAGTGATGAGAATAAATATAGCGACTTGTTGAGTCTGTAAATGAAGTAGTTTTAGCAACCCAATCTTCTGAGACAATCTGTTTTCCGTTCCAATTTCCTTGATTAAGGTATAATCGAGCAAACTTTGCATAATCTCTTGCTCTTGCATTTAGACAGCAAAAGGCTTTAGTTGTTTGATTTTTTTTTCTGTCAATGTTCCAAGAGGCATCATATTCCATTCCAAGAGGCTGCCATATTTTTTCTTGAAAATAATCTTGTAATGGTCTTTTAGTGGCACTTTCTAGAGCAAGACTTAACAATTGGGTATTCCCACTTTTGTATTTCCAATCCTCACCTGGAGTTTTATTTACTTTTAGTTTATTGACATATTTTTTTAAATCTGTGCCATAATAAAACTTTGCTACCTCTCCAAAAGGATTAAAATACCCTTCGCTAAATTTTATACCCGATTGCATATTAATTACATGGGCTAGTGTCACTGGATCAAAAGAAGGGTCAAGTTCTGGTAAGTAGTTTCTAATGGGATCGTCCAGAGATTCTATATGACCTTCTTCTATGGCAATTCCTATTAATGCAGATATAAATGATTTTGAAACCGAAAATGATGGATGATCTGTAGCTTTTGTATAATCATCAAAATATTGTTCGTATAAGATATGATCGTCTTTGATGACTATAAACGCAGTAGTACCACTCTTTTCTAACATTTCTTCAAAAGGAATGGCTGCTTTCTTTTTATATGCTATTGTAGTAGGAACTACTTCGTTTTGAGGTTTAGTTGATTCTTTAAAATAAAAAGGAGTACCTCCCTTTTCTATAGGAACACTATCAAATCTATCTAAGTCTCCCGTGTCAGCAAAATTCCAATAGAAAAACCTGCCTACATGACATGAATTAAACACAAATAAGATACTTATAAGGAGCAAATATTGTTTTAGTTTCATAGAATATTAGCAGAGATAGATTGTGATACTTTAGTGTACCTATAAGAGCGTAACTTACGGATTTTCTAAAAATTATTTACCTTCTTAAAAACGTATCTGATTTCTAGTCTGCAATGGTGTAATTTACAAGTCCCATAAACATTTCATCACTACTTTGATATCCAAATATTACTTCTTTGGAAGGATCAGGATTTAATGGATTTTGAAAAGAATTGTCAAATACACCATCAGCTTTGATCACAGTTCCTTTAGGTAAAAGAATAGGTGTCTCATAATTATACACGAGTTGCCAATTAAAATCAAAATCAGGGACAGAAATTAAATCTATAACAGATCCATCTGGTTTTGTAGCTGTTATTTTCATTTGCTTACCGCGAAAATGCATGTGCGGAAATATACTATGAACATACACGTCTTCTGTGATTTTATCTTGAGCAATAATAGGAGTCCTTTTTTTGTAGGGCTTTATTTTGAATTCATCAGAAAACACACCTAAAGAGTAGTATTCTTTTTCTGGTTTTTCATCATGAAAATAAAGATGAATTTTAGAGATATCTTCTTCCTCTTTTCCAATGGTTGTGTAATGTGTTTGTAATATGAGTTCAATATTTTTATCTATATAAATTCCCGAACCTTCTGGGAAAATTGTAGATTTTGAAGTGCCACTGGCTACTACAGCAATTAAATTATCTATCCACTGCCTTTCTGGACGATCAACAACAAGTCGCGGCTTTGAAGAACTAGCGAGTGTAGAGTGGTGTACTACTTTAGGGTTTCCAGGAACAATAGTAACTCCGGCAAGCCATTTTCCTTCAGGAAGACTAAGTTTGATCCTTTGATGACGATAATCTATAATGCCTGTTGCGGGAATAATTTCTTTCTTAAGAACGATTGTAGTATCTGGAACTAAGCTCGTTTCTGGGATAAGTGCTTGTTTTGGGGTTAATGTCTTTAAAGGATCATCTCCTTCCCCATACGACATTCCATCGTTAATCCAGCGTACTAATTTTCTGCGATCTTTCTCTGCAAGCTCAAAGGTGTTATTAAAAGAACCAATAGTAGGATCGGCTTTCCAAGGTGGCATACGTTTACTAAGCATTACTTGTTCAATCATAGCAGACCACCCTACAATTTTATCATAATCAGTCATAGACCAAGGTGCAACACCTCCGTCTATATGACATCGTACACAATGATTTGTTAGAATAGGTGCAATGTCTTTTGTAAAGGTAAGTGTGTCTTTTTCTATAATATTTCGTCTAGTAACTCTACAGCCTCTTGTTACTTCTTGTTTACTTATAGGTGCTTGATTTTCTAATATAGCATCTAGTGCATCTCTTAAATATGTTTCTGTGGGTTTTGTTTTTTGGGTTTCATAATCAAGCCTATTGTTTAGAGGTCCTCTAAAAATAATTGTTCTTGTTGTAGGGTGTAATACTATAGCTTCTGCGGTAATCTTGATGTCTAGAGCGTCAGCTATAAGTTGAGCATCATCATGTAATACAGGAACTTCAAGATTAAAATCACTTGCTTCTTTTGCAATTGTATTTCTTGAATCTTGCATATTACTATTGATCATAAAAAATGTTACCTCTTTAGATTGATAGTCGTCAACAATTTCATGAAAATCAGATAATGCATTGCGTACTATAGGGCAACCATTTCCTTGCACAAATAAAACAATAGCCTTACTATCATTATATGTAGATAGTCTATGGAATCCTCCATGCGTGTCATATAGAGCATAATCATTTATTCTACTATCTGGAATAGCTATAGGTGCTTCCTTGCAAGCAATAAGGGAAAACAGACCTATGACTATGTATAAAAACTTCTTTCTCATTAGGATGTAAAAATAAATAAAATCACACGTATTATCTCAGTTATAATGATCAATGTGTATTAGCTTATTTTCGGATATAACTTTGTGAAAATTACACCTGCAATTATTGATAATAAAAAAGAAGGGGCAAGGACATCTAATTTTTCAAAATAAATACCGATACCATCTATAGATTGTACTACAAATTTAAATAATGGAACACATAAAAAACCGGTAATCATAGATGCGAGTGCTCCTTTTTCAGAATAGGACTTCCAAAATAATGAGAGTATAATAACTGGACAAAAAGTAGCTGCAATACCTGACCATCCAAAAATCACAAACCAGAAAATAGTTCGATCTGGTGATAACACCGCAACAGATAAGGCAATTATGAGAGCTACTATTGCTAATGCTAATGTGATTAATCTAGAAATCCTAGTAAGTTTCTTTTGATCAACATCGGGGTTGATAATTTTTTGATAGAAATCTCTAGATAATGCGCTAGAAGCAACAACAATAAGAGAGTCTATAGTTGACATAATTGCTGATAACACAATGGCAATATAAATAGCTACAATGGCTAGCGGTAATAGGTTTTCTATCATAGTGATTAAAACACCTTCTCCCGCAGTACCGAGAATAGCTTCTGGATCTTGTCCAGCAGAAGTAAATAAATAACGTCCTAATAAACCAATGGTTACGGCTGCAAAATCTGTAAGTAGTGTAAAAAGAATAGCAACCCACTTTCCCTTGTCAATTTCAGCTTCATTTTTTACAGACATAAATCGAACATAGATTTGAGGAGAACCCAAAAAACCTAATCCAATCATAGCAAATCCTAATATGGTAAACATAGTGAGTGTTGGATTTGAAGTATCTCCCCATATGCTTGTGAGGTTTGGATCAATCTGAGTAAGACCTTCTACAATACTACCTCCATCATCAATAGACAGCCAGGCTATAAAAGGCAAACATACAAGTCCAAAAAACATGAGTACACCTTGGAAAAAGTCAGACCAAACAGCTGCTAAGAATCCACCAATATAAACATACGCCATTACAATGATAAACCCGAGAATAGCACCTGTAAAATAGTTGATTCCTAATAAGGATTCAAAAGCTTTTCCTGTAGCATCTATTTGTGAGCTTACGTATATAACTACAAACAAGGAAAGTGCTGTGGCAGCAACTTTACGTATGGTTTTTCTTCCTGTATTAAAATGACTTTCTAAATAATCAGGTACCGTAATGGAATCATATTTGTCTGTAGCTCGTTTAAAACGTTTTGCCATAAAAAACCAAGAAATACCTACGCCTAATACTTCTCCTAAAACCACCCAATATGCTGAGTATCCAGCAATAGCACCCATTCCTGTAAGTCCTAAAAGAAGCCATCCAGATTCCCCTGTCGCTCTTGCCGAGAAAGCAACAGCCCAATATCCTAGTTTTTTGCCACCTACATAAAAATCACTCACTCCTTTTACTCTTCTAGAGGCAACAACACCTATAATTACAAGAATGGCAAAATATAATCCTAGTACAATCAGTTTCGTAAGCATATGCTATGTTTTGATTTCCTAATGTACGGTTTTTTCAATAAGTTGAGTGATGTGATTTTATACGCTTTCTCGAAAGCGTATAAGAAAATAATTGAGAAGGTGTTGAGTTTTTATAAAAAGAAAAGGTCTATGTTTTGCGACAAAGACCTTTCTTAATAATATGTTATGTATTTCTTATCTATGGCGATTTGCCATTACATCATTCCTGGCATTCCGCCACCTCCCATTGGAGGCATAGCTGGAGCTGCATCTTCTTTAATATCTGTAAGTGCACACTCAGTTGTTAGAATCATTCCTGATACAGAAGCTGCATTTTCTAAAGCAACACGCGTTACTTTTTTAGGATCAATAATTCCAGCTTTAATCATATCTGTATATTCTCCATTTTTTGCATTGTAACCAAAGTCTTTTTTACCTTCCATTACTTTAGCAATAACGACAGAGCCTTCTCCACCTGCATTTGATACGATGGTACGTAATGGCTCTTCTATAGCACGGTTTACAATTTGTACTCCTGTAGCCTCATCTGCATTTTCAGTTTTTACTTTTTCAAGCACAGATTTAGCACGCACAAGTGCAACACCTCCACCAGCTACGATTCCTTCTTCTACTGCAGCACGTGTTGCGTGTAATGCGTCATCTACACGGTCTTTTTTCTCCTTCATTTCTATTTCAGAGGCAGCACCTACATAAAGTACAGCAACACCACCAGCAAGTTTTGCTAGACGTTCTTGTAATTTTTCTTTATCATAATCACTTGTAGTAGTTTCTATTTGAGATTTTATTTCTCCTACACGAGCTTTGATCATTGTTTTCTGTCCTGCTCCGTTTACTACAGTTGTATTGTCTTTGTCTATAGTCACTGTCTCAGCAGTACCTAACATATCAATCGTTGTGTTTTCTAGTGTGAATCCACGCTCTTCAGAAACTACAGTTCCTCCAGTTAAGATTGCTATATCTTCTAGCATTGCTTTACGACGGTCTCCAAATCCAGGCGCTTTTACAGCAGCGATTTTAAGAGCACCACGAAGTTTGTTTACAACAAGAGTTGCAAGTGCTTCTCCATCTACATCTTCTGCGATGATAATAAGTGGTTTTCCTGTTTGCGCTACGGGCTCTAATACAGGAAGTA
Source organism: uncultured Flavobacteriaceae bacterium (assembly GCA_964474345.1). GTDB lineage: Bacteria > Bacteroidota > Bacteroidia > Flavobacteriales > Flavobacteriaceae > Dokdonia. Next base: position 167 of record CAYYSK010000105.1, on the reverse strand, counting down.
AATCCTTCATAGAAGAAATTTTCTTGTCAAAAAGTAAGATGTATGGACTGTCTAATTCAGCTTGCATTTTCTCACTATTAGTTACAAAATATGGAGATAAATATCCACGATCAAACTGCATTCCTTCTACAACATCTACATATGTTTCTGTTCCTTTTGCTTCTTCT
>CAYYSK010000104.1:0-11270 GCA_964474345.1 uncultured Flavobacteriaceae bacterium | reverse complement strand
TTACGGGTTTACATAAACATTTCCTGGAATAATCCCTACATCAAGTATGGTTGTCAGTGTAGCATCTTGTAAGTTATATACTTCGATAGTTCCATTACTATCCATGGTTCCAACATTACACCCTATTAGCGTAGTATTATCTACAAACATATTAAAGAAATTTACTCCAGACAGTTCTGGTGTTGTAGGAATAGAAAAATTAGATATACTTATTTTAAAAACATCTCCACTTAGGTAATAATACAAATCATCTCCAGAAATATTTAAATAATCAGGATGATCTTGTGGTCCAAATATAAATGTATTTGCCAATTGATTATTCATAGTATTAATAATAGATAGAGATCCTGTAGTTTCATTACCTGTAGATGCAGAACTACCTCCTGACAACACCCATAAATTCCCATTGATATCGAGTTGTAATGAATTAGGCACATCTCCTACAGCTATGGTTGATATCACAAGATCTACATCAGGATCAATTACAGAAACCGTATTATCAACACCCATACCCCCTGTATTAAGCACATAAATATTAAAACGATTAAAGAGCATTCTTTCAGGTCCTTCTCCTACAGAAATTGTCTCCATAACCATATGAGTCGTCAAGTCAATTACAGCAATATAATCATCAGTAGCAACTAAAGGGTCTCCCCAATTAGAAACATAGCCTTTCCCATTTGCTTCGATAAAATATCTTGGGTTTTCTAATCCAATCTCAATACGTGCTACTTCTTCAAAAGTAAAACGATTAACTACTGTGATACGATCATTTTCTGTTGACACAACATAGGCTAGATCTCCTACAAAACCCATGGATTGTACTGTACCCCCAAGATTGTCATTATTTACCGTTTGATAAATATCATTAGTCATTGTAGTAAATTCCTCATTTATATAGGAGACACTTCCAAAACCTGTATTTGCAAGCCCTTGATTTGTTATTAAAAAACCATTTTGAAAAGTAGGAATCATTTCTTCCATATCTGGATCAATAACAACAACTCCATTATCATCATCATTACACGAATACAGGCATAAAACACTTGTAATAGCTATCAATAAAAATTTAAATAATCTCATAATTAGTTGTAGTTTTTTTATACTAAAAGCTTCACTTAAAGCGAAACTATATTATAATCATTCGTTTTCAGCAAGGACAGATACAACACAAATACGTATTAAATGTATAATGCACGTACATACCGTCTTCTATATATAATACGTACAAATAAACATATTTAGATGTTCGTATATATAAGAATAACCTAATTCAGCATAAAACGATTCTTTTCTTTTTCCTTTATGATATGATCATTTTTTAAAATACTACTTTTGACATATGAAAAATTACCACTTATCGTTTTCTCTAATTCTAGCGATTTGTTTTTGTGTTATTTCTTGTAAAAAAGAATCCAATGAGGCTATTATTGAAACATTGGAAGAGCAGAAATACACAGTTGATTATGCTACAGGGTTTACACTTACAGAATTTTCAGATTATACCCTATTAGAAGTTTCTGGAGCTTTTCCAGAATCAGAAAACACTTATAGATATGCATTAGTAAAAGAGGAGTCTTCTCAAATTAAACCTCATAAAAACAAAGGTTTTCAATCATTAGCATCATTACTTGAGGCAAAAAAAATAGATGCTATTGTCAAAATCCCATTACAATCAGTTATTGTAACCTCAACAACGCATATTCCCTCTTTAGAAATACTTGAAGTAAATCAAACACTTACGGGTTTTCCAAATCTAGATTATATTTCTAGTGTCAAAACAAGAGAGCGTATTAAAGAAGGGCATATCAAAGAACTTGGACAAAATGAATCTATCAATACAGAGATCGCTATCGACCTTAATCCAGACGCAGTTATAGGTTTTGGTATAGATGGACAAAACAAATCATTACAAGTATTAGAACGAGCAGGAATCCCTGTATTATATAATGGAGATTGGGTAGAAAAAAATCCTCTAGGAAAAGCCGAATGGATTAAGTTTTTTGGTGCTTTATATGATAAATCCAAAGAGGCAGATATTATTTTTAAAACTATTGAATCTGAATACTTAGAAACAAAAGAGCTAGCACAACATGTTACTCAGAAACCAACGGTTTTAAGCGGTGCTATGTTTAAAGATGTATGGTATTTACCAAATGGAGAAAGTTGGCCTGCACAACTTATCAAAGATGCTGGCGGAAATTATTTATGGGCAGATACTAAAGGTACTGGAAGTATTGCTTTAAATATAGAATCTGTAATAGAAAAAGGGCAGCACGCACAGTTTTGGATTGCTCCGGGGCAATTTGGAAGTTATAGTAAACTGAAAGAAGCAAATATCGTCTACACTCATTTTGATGCGTTTACAAACAAAAACATATACACATTTGCTTCTAAAAAAGGAGATACAGGTGGGTTATTATATTATGAACTTGCTCCCAATCGACCTGATCTTGTTTTAAAAGATATTGTATATTACTTACATCCAGAATTAATACCTGACTATACGCCATATTTTTATACACCTTTTGAAGACTAATCGTTCCTATATCATGCCATTTGTACTTTTAGGAGTTGCTCTTTTAGTTTGCTTCTTCCTCAATATAAGTTTAGGGTCGGTAGCGATCCCACTAGGAGATGTTATGAGTAGTCTTGTAGGAGGTGATGTATCCAAATCATCTTGGGAATTTATCATTCAAGATTATCGTTTACCTAAAGCAATAATGGCTATACTAACAGGTAGTGGTCTTGCTATAGCAGGACTCTTAATGCAAACTTTATTTCGTAATCCACTAGCAGGTCCTTTTGTATTAGGAATTAGTAGTGGTGCAAGTCTTGGAGTTGCTTTGTTCATTCTGGGAGGTACTGCAATTGGTATTTCTAGTGTAGTAGTATTAGGGCAATGGGGGCTTATTCTTGCTTCGAGCATAGGTAGTTTTTTAGTCTTACTTATTGTTATTGGGGTATCTACTAGGGTACGAGATACCATGGCATTACTCATCATAGGCCTTATGGTAGGAAGTCTTACCAGTGCCGTTGTAAGTGTACTCTCTTATTTTAGTAAAGCCGAAGAGTTACAACAATACATTTTTTGGTCTTTTGGAAGTCTAGGTGATGTTTCTTGGGAAGGCATTTATATACTTTTAGGATGTTTTATACTAGGAATCATCATTGCAATTACCAATATCAAAGCGCTTAATGCCTTTTTATTGGGAGATCATTATGCAAAAACCTTAGGGATTAATTACAGAAAAAGCAGGCTTCTTATTATTCTAGCAACGAGCTTGCTTGCAGGTAGTATTACAGCATTTGCAGGGCCTATCGCTTTTATAGGGCTTGCAGTACCACATTTGACACGACAAATAATTCCCACAGCAAATCATCGCATCTTATTCCCAGCAGTGATGTTAGGTGGCGCCATTTTAATGCTTGTTTGTGACACTATTGCACAAGTACCACTCAGCGACTATACACTACCTATTAATGCCATTACAGCCTTGGTCGGAGCTCCTGTGGTGATCTGGTTACTAGTACGTAAAAAGAAATTATTATTTTAATGAGTGCACAACAACATACTATTCTTAGTACAGAAAGTTTAAGTATTGGATACCCTTCCAAGAAAGGGGATATGCTCATAGCTTCTCAAATCCATCTTGCATTACCACAAGGACAGTTAATAGGACTTATTGGAATTAATGGCGCTGGAAAATCAACTTTATTACGTACACTCTCTGGTTTACAATCTCCCCTTTCGGGAAATATTACTCTGAACGGAGATCTCTTGACTAGTATACCTCCTCAAGAACTTGCACAACAGCTCAGTGTAGTACTCACCGGACAATCTGTATCTAAAAACTTAACAGTTTTAGAGTTAGTAAGCCTAGGAAGACAACCTTATACCAACTGGTTAGGTTCTTTGTCAGAAAGTGACATCTCTAGTATCATAAGAGCATTAAAAGCTACTGATACTTATGATTTAAAGAACAAAAACTGCTATGAGTTGAGTGATGGGCAGCTACAACGTGTACTTATTGCACGAGCGCTTGCTCAAGATACCAGTGTTATCATCTTAGATGAACCGATGACGCATCTAGACCTACATCATAAAGCAGCTATTCTTAAACTTCTCACAGAAATTGCACACAAACAACAAAAAACTATTTTGTTTTCTACTCATGATATCGAACTTATACTTCCATTATGTGATCAAATGATTGTTTTACAAGATGGTCTTGTAATCACAAACACTCCTAAACAATTGATAAAAGAAGGTGTTTTTGATACGTTGTTTCCTTCTAATACTATAACATTTGACTCTAGTTCAGGGAGGTTTGTTATTTAGTAGTTTATATCGATTAACACACAAGTATATCGATTATAAAAGCATCTATATTTTTTTAGGTATTTTGGGTAATTATATATAGTAGTTGCGCTTAATACTACAAAACATTCTGAATGAAAATTAAAATTATTTATCGAATACTATTATTTTACATAATTGCAATAATTGTATCAAATATTTTTCGGCTTGATATTTTTGAAATAAAAAATAAAATATTCGAATTATATCCTTCAGTTTCTACTTTTCTAATTCCTTTTCTGGAAGGGATAGGAGTTTTAATTGGAGCCTTGTTAGCCATTAAGTTAATGAAGAAAGTAAGATCTTCATCAATGTCTCTTTTTGGTACTTCAAAAACTAAAAGTGTGTTACTATTTATATTGCCAATAGCTGTTTTAACAATTATTGGGATAAATAATAAATATCTAATAAATTCAAATGTTTACGGGTTTATTTCTACACTTGGTATATTTCTTTACTGTATTTTCGAAGAGTATGGTTGGCGAGGGTATTTACAAGACGAATTATCTGAATTAAAACCTTGGAAACATTATTTAACAGTTGGTTTTTTATGGTATTTATGGCATTTACCATTCGTTACAAACACCGATATAATAGATAATCTAATGTTCCTTGCTATGACAGTAGCAGCAAGTTGGGGAATTGGACAAATAGCAATTGCAACAAAATCAATCCTTGCTTGTGCAGCATTTCATTTCGTAGTAAACATTTTTACTGTAAATCAACTAATCAAAAATGGATTTGATGGAAATTCAAAATGGGTTGCTTTTGGAATAATACTAATACTGTCAATTTTGATAGCTACTCAATGGCCAAAATTAACAGAAGACACTAATGGCAATAAAGTATAAAAAATAATAGGGCAATTAATTGTTAGATCCAATAGCAAAACATATTTGCAGTAATTTAAACCAAACATATGAAACTACTTTTTTACATCTATTTCATTAGCTCGCTTCAAATAAGTTGTAAAACTGACAATAAGATACATAAAGAGTCAGAAGCTTTAGAAAAAAATAGAATAGAATGCAATGAGAATGGTTGTAATGGCACATACACAGGCCCTGAATTTATAAACGGAGAAGACATAGCTCATCAATTTTCTAATACCATGAGTAATTCTGTGGGAGACAAACTAAAAGAACTCTATCTCGAAAAGAAATATAAAAAAGTAAACTTTTCTACAATAAAAATGACAACTCAAGGAATGGGAAGTGGGAACGTTATGTATACTCTTTTTATTCCCTTTGTTTCAGTTAACTCAAAATGTGAAGCTTATACTTCTTTTGACCACGTTGGAGGCTGGAATCATAGACCCGCATTAGAAAGAAGAAAAAAAGAACTTCAGAATATCACATTGAAAGGACACAAATTAAATATTAGTAATCTTACTCATACTCCAGAAGGATTACAGGAATATTGGATTCAATGGAAGAACAAAAAAACACAATTGGATTGTGAGTAAATTATCTTGAGGCGAGCCCACTAGGTATTCGTACGAAAACAACAACAAAATTTCGAGGCAAGCCTCGGAGCATTTAATCTCGATTATCAAGTAAAAATTATAACTTACAATAGCTCCTAATAACTAATTACTGAATGACTTGTACTCTTTGTAACTCGACACTTATCACTCAAAAAGACACCTATTATTATGATTGTGACACCTGTAAAGCACTTGTGAAAAATAAAAAATACCACCTATCTCCTGAAGAAGAAAAATCACATTATGAATGCCATAACAATGACATAAATGACCTTGGATATCAAAATTTTACTATGCCCATCACTCGTTATGTACTTGATACATTCTTACCATTCCATAAAGGATTAGATTTTGGAAGTGGTACTGGCCCCGTTATTTCAAGCATGTTACAAAAGAAAAACTATGATATTGTTCCATATGATCCATTCTTTGCTCCTAATCAAAATGTATTCAATATAACATACGATTATATCGTTAGTTGTGAAGTCTTTGAACATTTTAATAATCCAAAACTAGAAATTGATCGACTCACGTCCTTATTAAAACCAAATGGACTATTGCTTATTATGACGTTGTTATATACAGATACAATTGACTTTAAAACATGGTATTATCGAAACGATCCTACCCATATATTTATATATAGATCAGAGACCATTGAATATATAGCAAAAGAAAAGGAATTTGAAATTCTTGAGCTAACAAACAGATTCATCGTATTAAAAAAGATAGGTTAATCTTAGTCACCATTAGATGATAATTTAAGATTATTATTTAGGAAACCTAAAAAAAGAAATAGAAACAGGATTACTATTTTTTATCTTTACACTCATGAATCCAACACTTCTATACTTTCTTCTTGCTAGTATCTGTATCGTCATCGGTGCGTTACTTGGCTTATTTATTTCTAACCTCAAAAAGAAAGGGGAATACAGTGGGTTACAAGAACGTATAAAGCTTGAAAGCGAACAATTACAGCAATCTAAGGACGCTTTCGCGAAAGCGGAATCACAAATAATTACACTCCGCAAAGAAGCTTTAGAACAAGTAGAGGTTGTTCGTAAAGAAGCTTCTGAAGAAGCAAATACCTTACGGAAAGAAAAAGACTTTTTCCAAAACGAACTCACAGCGCGCAATGTAGAATTTCAAAACTTAGAAGAACGCCTCAATGAAAAAGGGAAAGAGTTAGAAAAACTCAATGAAAAATTCACCAAAGAATTTCAACTCATTGCTGACAAAATCATACACGACAATACTAATAAAATCACAGATCGCAACAAACAGAATCTAGATGAAATTTTAAAGCCTTTTAAAGAAAAGATTGAAAAATTTGAGCGCCGTGTAGAAGAAACTAATAAAGAAGCTATTGACAGAACTTCTTCATTACGTGAGCAAATCAAGGGACTCACTGCTCTTAATGAAAAAATGAGTCAAGAGGCTAATAATCTTACAAAAGCACTAAAAGGAGATAACAAAGCACAAGGAAACTGGGGTGAACTTGTTTTAGAACGTGTACTTGAAAAATCAGGTCTTGAAAAAGATAGAGAGTATTTTGTACAGCAAAGTTTTACTACCGAAGAAGGAAATCGCGTTCTCCCAGATGTTGTGATACATCTACCCGCTAATAAACGCATGATTATAGATAGCAAAGTATCTCTTAGTGCATATGAACGCTTTGTAAATGAAGAAGAAGATACACGTAAAGAGCAAGCCCTTAAAGAACATGTAGCTTCTCTAAAACGTCATATCACTCAACTTAGTGATAAAAACTACCAAGATATTTATCAGGTAGAAAGTCCAGATTTTGTGTTGCTTTTTATCCCAATAGAACCTGCATTTGCTATTGCAGTAAATACGGACAATCAATTATATAATCAGGCATTTGAAAAAAATATTGTCATTGTTACTCCTTCCACATTACTTGCAACCCTACGTACGATAGATACAATGTGGAATAACGAGAAGCAGCAACAAAATGCACTGGAAATTGCTATTCAAGCTGGTCGTTTATATGATCAGTTTGTGTTACTTACAGATGATCTTATCAAAGTTGGCAATCAACTACGTACTGTGCAAGGAAGTTATGATACTACGATGAAAAAGCTAACTGGACAAGGAAACCTTATTCGTAAAGTAGAAAATCTTAAAAAACTTGGAATCAAACAGAAAAAGCATCTTAATGAAAAATTAATAGAACGTGCTTCTGAAGAAGACACTCCAACCATTAAAAAGGAGTTATTATGAAAAAAGTATTGATCATTTTTTTACTTTCTATTGCATTACTTGCTGCTGGATATTATGCATTCTTATACTATGTTCCATATAGTGAAGGAACTCGTACTGGAGAGTTAATTAAATTCAGTTATAAAGGAGCAATTGTAAAAACTTGGGAAGGAGAAATCAGTCAAGGAATAAGTGGAGCGCAAATCTTTAGTTTTTCTGTCCTTGACAAGGAAGAAAATGTGATTCAAAAACTAAAAGACTATCAAGGAAATTATGTCAAAGTAAATTACATAGAACGTTTTGGCACATTTTTCTTTTGGGGAGATACCAAGTATTTTATAACTGATATTACCTTGGAGCAATCCCCGCACTTTAATAAGAATTAGAAAACACAAAAGCTGCTAAACAATAATATGTTTGGCAGCTTTTGTATTTTTAGTATATATCTATTATTTCTTTCCTCCTAAGCTGAAAGCTCTTGAAATATTAAATCCAAGAAATACATTTCCATCAGCAAAATCACCTCTTGCTTGTCCTAAAAATCCATTTGCAAAAATAGCTTGAGAGTTAGATACATGTATTTGGAAAACGTGACCTCCTGTTTCTATTTCTAGACCTAAAGCTAATGAATTATTAAACACAGAATCATCAGCTCTATTTAAATGAATTCCATAATCTCCAATAAAAGCAAGTCGTTTTGTAAACTTAAAACGTCCTCCTATTCCTAAGGCAACTTGTGAATTATCCTGATCATCTTCCTGTACCGTATTGTCGTGAAAAAATGTCGGAGTTAACTGTAAAGACAACCAATCATTAAATTTTCTAGAGACTAGTAATTGACTTGCATACCCTAAACGGTCATTAAAAGTCAATCCAGGAAATAAATCTGCATCTAAATCTGTATTAATAGTAAAAAGATGATATCCAACTACATTTACAGGAGACCCTCCCTCTGTTTGACGTGCTAATCTATACTTGACAGAAGCATCATACGTCTTATTAAATCCAGAACGAGATATTCCAACATTTAACCAGTCTGTAGGGCCATAGACAAACTGTATACGAGCAGTTGCATCATCCAATCCTATAAAGTTATCAATGCCGTCACTTAAATCTCCAAAACGGTGTGATATAATAAATTGTAACTGGTTCTTTCCTACTAATTTTGTAGACTCAAAATTAACAATTTTAATGCCTTTAAAAACGGATGTCACTACTTGCGGTGTTTCGACAATTTCTTCTTCAAGTTCGCCTAATAAATCATCTTGCGCAATCACAATTACTGGCAAGAATAATAGTAAGAATACTAATTTCTTCATGGATATTATTTATCTATATATGTGTGTGGAATGTTTTTTACTTGAGCAAAGAAGCTTGATCTACTTTAACTTCTTCTAGTAGATTGTCATAACCTATACATCTACCTTTTATTTTTATAGTTGTATTCAGTAGGTTAGAAGTAGGCGGTGTTTCGTTTTCGCTTAAAGCGAAAAAAACTACATCCTCTAGAACAATAGAAGTCCCATCAATATTACTTAGATTTCCTTCTATTTCTATTGTTTTATTTAAGTACTTTTCTGTAGCTTCTTCTTCATTACCTTGAAATGCTTGTATCAGGTCAGTTGCCTTTAAAGTATACGCAGCTTTTTCAGATTGAATATCTCTATGGTCTTGATATATATAATTATATCCAAAAAAAGCGATAATCAAACCTATTATAAGAATAGCCAGAAGTATTTTTTTCTTTTTCATAAGTTCTATACTATGATTATCGTTTTTCTAAATGAAAATTTGCTATGATATTAATTTTATCAGAAATCTTTTCTCTAACAACACCAGGTATTTCTATATCAAAATCTGCAGGTGTTACAGAAAAATTAGTTTTCGCATCAATCGCATTCCCGTTTTTAACAATATAAATAGAAGCTACTACCTTTTTTGTTTTTCCGTGTATTGTGAGATCTCCTTCTACGGTATATTCCTTTTCTGACGAGATATCATCAATTGAAAAATCTTTTACAACACCATTAAAAGTTGCTTTAGGATACGTGTTACTATCCATGTAATTTTCATTAAAATGCTCTTCCATTAATGCATTTCTAAAACGAAATCCTTTTACAAGTCCTAATACTGCTATTTTACCAGTTCCAACTTCTAATATAGCAGTTGTAGTCTTGTTACTTGCTTTTACAGGCTCAAAAGCTTCTACAGAACCTTCAAAATCTAATGTTCCTGTTTTTGTGTAATATTTTTGTCCAAAACTCTGCGCTACTATTGCACAAAATAAAAGAGATAAGATTGCTTTTTTCATCATTATTGTTTTTTTATTGTAGGATAAATTCTAATTCTCTAAAATACCATCGTCTATCCAATCCATGATATCTTCTATAAGATTATCAGGAAGATTACCACTAGGAGGCATTGGATTTGTTGTATTTGTCATACGTGCTAACATAATTCCACTATCTGCTTCTAAAAAAGCAAATTCAAAAGCATCTAATCTAACGCCAGCTGTTTGATTATTTATATTATGACATTCAACACAAGCATTATCCAATATTGCCCTTGCACGGTTCTCGTAAGTTACTAAATCTGGAGCACTTTCTCCCCCTTCTACCTCTGCAAGTTCTGATAAAATACTTGTTTCACAACTCACAAACCCAATCATGAAGAACAAAACAACATAAAAAGGGGTTCTTGATATATATCTATTTTTCATTTGATTTAAGATATTCTTTTTTTTTCATTTTGAGTATATTTATAATTATTTGCGTTTGTGTAATGACAATACAAATTACTTACTTATTTATGTGTTTTTTAATATAAAACATCATAAACAGGAGAAAATAATAATAAAAAGAAGTATCCATCTTTGTTCATTTCAAAAAACTACTTTAAAATTATTAATTATATTTTTAATACACCTATTACGTCTATGTTATAAACAAAAACTTACCTACGTACTATATTAATAGTATCTTAAAATATAAATAATCCTCAAAAACAAGAGGTTTACATTAATAGATATATTCAGTATTGTAAACAAACATCTATTTAGATTGTCTATGCTTTCGTAAAAGTGTATCATTATAAATTCATAAAGACTCTTAGTTTCTCACTACTACCTTTAAACAATCACTATTTAGTCCGAATTATGCATTAGAACTTCGTGATGAAGGTTGGATGTGCCATAAAATATAG
>CAYYSK010000103.1:0-11296 GCA_964474345.1 uncultured Flavobacteriaceae bacterium | reverse complement strand
TGGATTTGTTACCGTTACTGTATAATCAAAAGTATCTTCTCCATTAAAATCAGGAGCTGGTGTATAAGTAACTGTACCATCTGCATTGATCGTTACAGTTCCATTAGCAGGATCAGTAACATCGGTTATTTCTACATCACTGTTTGGGCTGAAATTATCATTCGAGAGTACATCGATATTTACAGCATTATCTTCATTTGTATTTGCAACATCAGCTACCGTGTCGGCTTGGCCTGTTACTGTGATTATTACTGTAGCAGTCTCTGTATTAGTAGATCCATCTGGATGGGTTATTGTCACTGTATAATCAAACGTATCAGTACCATTAAAATCAGGACCTGGTGTGTAGTTTATACTTCCATCGGCATTGATAAAAACAATACCATTAACTGGATCAGTAACATCCGTAACTTCATTAGTATTGCCTTCAAATGTATCATTTGCTAACACTTCTATGACTATTGAAGCATCTTCTGGTGTCGTAGCTGTATCATCAACTACATCATCTACTGGAGTAACTGTTACTGTCACTGTTGCTGTCTCTGTCGTAGTTGATCCATCTGGATTTGTTACCGTTACTGTATAATCAAAAGTATCTTCTCCATTAAAATCAGGAGCTGGCGTATAGGTAACCGTTCCATTTGCATTGATTACCACTGTTCCATTAGCTGGACTTGTTACATCAGTTACTTCTACATCACTATTTGGATCAAATGTATCATTATCCAATACAGCAATATCTACTGGAATATCCTCTGGTGTTGTCGCTAGATCATCCATAATATCCTCTACTGGAGTAACTGTAATTGTTACTTGTGCAATAGCGGTATCACCGTTACTATCTTCTATTTGGTAGAATAATACATCTTCTCCATTGAAATCAGGATTTGGTGTATAATCAATAGTGTCATCTGTAGGATCGTTTGGCGTATTATTATTATTTACAACTGCAGTACCATTAGAAGGGGGTGATGTAATTACAATTGAACTTGTTGATGGTCCATCTGTTCCAAATTCATCATTATCTGTAACGTCTATATTTATAGAAATATCTTCTTGAGTTGTTGCACTATCATCTTTTGGATCAGGAACTTGATTAACAGAACCAACTGTTACTGTTTCCTCATACATACATCCGTTTGCATCTGTAACTATTATTGTGTAATCATCAGAGTCTAAATCTGTAATTGTAGCTGTAGTTTCCCCATTACTCCAAGCAAAAGTATAAGGAGGAGTTCCTCCTGAAGGAACAACAGTTGCGGTTCCATCATTTGCTGTTGCGCCATTTTCATTAGTAGTTGTAACATCTGCTGTTACGGCGCTACTTGGTTGTATAACTGTAGCAGTTACTGTAATAGTACATCCATTTGTATCAGTTATTACTACTGAGTAATCATCTGCTATTAAATTAATAATATCTTCTGTAGTTTCTCCATTACTCCATAAATATGTATATGGAAAAGTACCACCACTTACGGTTAAATTAAGTGATCCTGTACTCTCACCAAAACATAACACATTATTAACTGCTATTCCTCCACTTAATACACTTGGCTCATTTACTGTTACTGTAGATTGTGCTGTACAACCTGTAAATTCATCTGTTACAGTTACTGTATATGAATCTGCAACTAAATTTGCGATATTTTCTGTCGTAGCTCCGTTACTCCATAAGTAAGTAAATGGTCCTACTCCTCCTGTTGTATTAGATGATGCTGTTCCATCTGAAAATCCATTACAACTTACATTAGTCGCACTAGTTGTTATCGCTAAATTATTACAACTTCCTGGATTTACGATGACTGTGTTCATAGCATCACAACCATTAGAATCAGTAACCGTTACTGTATAAGTATCTGGAGCTAATGCTGTAATAGTTTGAGTAGTTGCCCCATTACTCCATAAATATGTATATGGAGGAACTCCTCCTGTTGGATTTGCTGTTGCTGTTCCATTATTTAATCCTGGTCCTGTTTCATCAGTAGATGAAACTGTAACTCCTACAGGACTCGTTGGTTCTGTTATTGTAACACTTTGTTCGACTGCCAAACAAACAGTACCATCTATTGTCACACTCACCGTAAATACACCAGCCTCTAAATTACTTAATGTACTTGTAGTAACTCCGGTATCTACTTGACCTGTATTCCAAGTAAACGTAAATAACGCTGCTGGATTTGCATTGGAACTAGCACTCACTGTTGTACTTCCTGTATTCTCTCCAGCACAAAGTACATCTGTCACATTTTGAATTGCAATAACTGCATCACAAGTATCACTACAATTAATAATGACACTCTGTACTAATTCACATCCGTTAGCATCAGTAATTGTAACTGAATGCACTCCTGCACTATTACCATTAAAATTTCCTGGTAAATTTGTCGCTGTCGCTGTAGTTTGACTACCTGCACTTGCACTCCATAAATAGGTATATGGTGCTGTACCTCCGTTTGGAGTTGCAGTAGCTTCTCCATTAAGACACCCTTGAGATGTTGTAGCATCTACTCTAGTAATATTAACACTTAATGCACTATCTGGTTCACCAACTGTATAATTACCTGAAATTGTACATCCATTTACATCTGTAATCGTTACACTATAGTTTCCTGCTAATAAATTCGAGATATCTTCAGTTGTAGCTCCATTACTCCATGCATAGGTATATGGAGGTGTTCCCCCATCTACTGTAATATCTACAGAACCTGTCGCTTCTCCATTACATAAAACATCTGTAGAATCATCAGATAAACTAAGAGCCATTAATGGTTCACTTATTGTAACATCTGCTTCAACAGTACATCCATTAGTATCTGTTACTATTACTGAATAGTCACCCGCTATTAAATTTGTTAGATCTTCTGTTGTAGCTCCATTACTCCATGCATAAGTATATGGAGGTGTTCCTCCGCTAACTTCAATATTTATAGCTCCAGTATCTTCACCATTACAGAGAACATTTGTGACTTCTATAGGAATTGCAATATCAAGATTTTCAATTTCTATAGTTGTTGCATTTTCATTTTCACAATTCGTAAATCTATTACGAACTGACACTTCAAACGATCCTTCTGGTAAGTTAGTAAAAGTAGGGCTTAACTGATAGGTTCCATTATTAAGTGAATACTCAAATTCTGAACCGAGAGGCGATATAACAACAAGATCAATCGATCCATTTTCATTACAATTTAAATCAATTACTGGAGGATCTGGTAAAGGTTCATAGGTAAGTGTTACTATTGCAGTATCACATACATTTGTATTTGGTTCAGGGAGACAAACTTGATATTCAAAAACAACATTTCCTAAAAATCCAGGAGTAGGAACATATGTATATGTACCGTCTGAATTAAGTGTAAATGATTGGCCTGCTGGTGTAGGGCCAGACAATAATGTATATGTAGAATTTTCAGGAACATTATTTACGATATCAATATCACCATTAAATGTATCATTTAAACATCCTGTCTCTTGAGAATCTACTGCATACGTTTGAAGAATAAATAATTTACCATCTCCATGATCATTAGAAGCAGCAATAAATTCAACTCTACTAATCAGAGATCCTGTTGGAGCAATATCATTTAACTCAAAAAGAGCAATGGCAATAGTCTGACCATTATTTTGCTCTCTACCTGAACCCCAATAATCTGAACCACTTACTGGAGGCGAAAACCCTCCTCCTCTTAAATCTCCACTTGTTCTGACAAAAGTATCTCCTAATACTTGTTCTGCTCCTCCTCCTGCAGGAATACCTATCATTCGAATATAAAAACAATTGTTACCTCCTCTTTCAGTCACAGCAATAATACCATCTGCATTAGATGGTATAGCTGGGTCATATGATAATGTTTGTAATTGGGCATCTGTCTCTGGAACACCATTAGTTCCATTTGCAGCATCAAAATTCAAACAAATATTGTCTCCATTAGGATTAGCAGTGAAATAATGATTTAAATTCTGATCTTGAAATGCTGCAATTGCTGCATCATCCCAAGGGTTTGAATCGTTTACATTCAACGTAGCAGTTGCACTGGTTCCTATTATTTGCGAACCATTAAGAATAATCCCATTAGGATTATTCCCACTTGGGCCTAATCGAGTAAGTTGATAAGCTGAAGGCACTACAAAAGTATTATATATCTCGGTACCTACAGTTATAGACTCTATAGTAGCTGAATTATTATTTTCTGAATTATCAATATCTCCATTGCCATTGGTATCCTGAATATCTGACCATTGAAAAGTAGCTCCAGATTGTATAGAAGGCGCTTGTGTTTGAGATATTCCTGAAAATGAAATAAAAAACATTAATGCTAAAAAACTAAATATTGTTTTTTTAAACATCGTGCTATGTTGTTTTCCTAGATTAACAGATAGATTATTCTGAATCAATTTATGATCCATTGATATTGGATCATAAAAAGATTGTTTTCTGAAATCAAAATAATTTGTCTTCATATTAAATATATGTATAGATGATATTAAACCTATAATAGTTTTTAAGCTATTAGTATTATTATCTTCTTGTATTTATTTTTCATTGTCGATTCTAATCAAATCAAAAAAATGCAACATAGCAATCTTAACGAATAGCCACGTTACTATTTAGTTCTTATAATTTTAATATTTAAATTTTCAGAGGGTTTTTGATTCTTTTTGAGAATGTATATTATTCACATTATTTTCAAATGCATTCTCTAATGAAGTGTCCCCATGAGTATTATAGATCAACTTGTCTATTTCTATACTCTATCATAATATTCACATTTTATAAATTGAATAAATTGTTTATTATTTGAATCAAGTTGGGTGGTCAAATATATTTTAATATTACTTAACAAATATGTATTATTTTAGTTTTTAGACCTTTGTGTTTAAATCATCGATGAACTACACAATTATGGTTTTCCCGTAAGTATTTTTACTGTTTTATGAATTACGTATAAATACGCTTGAAAAATACTGCATTTCTACAGTAAGTATTAAAACATCAACTAGTAAATACAGTCTTTTCAGTGTTTTGCAGGTTTTTCAACTAAAGAAAAAAATCAAAAAATCATTAAAATCTACAAATTCATTACATTTTGTGACTTTATATGAGAATTTAATAATTCACTAAAAAGCATGAATATTAATAAATCAATTATCGTAGTGTAACACTTTATAATATCGATGATTACTTATTCATGCTTTCGCGAAAGTGAATAAATTATTACCATCAAAATTCTATAAGTTTTTATCATTGCATCATATTTTTTGAGTATACATACGTATTTATTTACTAGGCGGTTTCCATTATATTTGCACCACAAAATTTTATTTAATATAAATGAGTGTAAAAGAAGAAATCGCAAGGCGTAGAACATTTGGAATTGTTTCTCATCCAGATGCAGGAAAGACAACGTTAACTGAAAAATTATTACTTTTTGGAGGAGCGATTCAAGAAGCTGGCGCAGTAAAATCTAATAAGATAAAAAAAGGAGCAACAAGTGATTTTATGGAAATAGAACGTCAGCGTGGTATTTCTGTAGCAACTTCTGTATTAGCATTTGAATATCAAGGTATTAAAATCAATATTTTAGATACACCAGGGCATAAAGATTTTGCAGAAGATACGTTTAGAACACTCACTGCCGTCGATAGTGTTATTGTTGTTATTGATGTTGCAAAAGGAGTCGAAGAACAAACCGAAAAACTTGTAGAGGTATGTAGAATGAGAAACATCCCAATGATCGTATTTATAAACAAATTAGATCGAGAAGGAAAAGACGCTTTTGAACTCCTAGACGAAATTGAACAAAAATTGCATTTATCTGTAACACCTCTCAGTTTTCCTATAGGAATGGGATACGATTTTAAAGGAATTTATAATATCTGGGAGAAAAATGTAAATCTCTTTAGTGGAGATAGTCGGAAAAACATAGAAGAAACTGTAGAAGTGTCTGATCTTCAGGATAAAATACTAGATACACTTGTAGGTAATGATGCTGCTGATAACTTAAGAGATGAACTAGAATTAGTACAAGGTGTATATCCAGTTTTTGATAAGAAAGCATATTTAGAAGGGCAACAACAACCTGTCTTTTTTGGCTCTGCATTAAACAGTTTTGGTGTACGTGAACTTCTCGATTGTTTTGTAGATATTGCTCCAACTCCACGACCAAAACAAAGTGAAGAACGTCTTGTATATCCGGACGAAAAAGATTTTTCTGGTTTTGTCTTTAAAATTCATGCCAACATGGATCCAAAACACAGAGATCGACTAGCTTTTATAAAAATTGTATCCGGAGTCTTTGAACGAAATACTCCTTATTTACATGTGCGTAATAAAAAGAAATTAAAATTCTCTAGTCCAAATGCATTCTTTGCTGAACGTAAGAAAATTGTCGATATTTCTTATCCAGGAGATATTGTTGGATTACACGATACTGGGAATTTTAAGATAGGTGACACTTTAACCTCTGGAGAAGAAATACGATATAAAGGGATTCCTTCTTTCTCTCCTGAACATTTTAGATACATTAATAATGCAGATCCAATGAAATCAAAACAATTGGCAAAAGGCATTGATCAATTAATGGACGAAGGAGTTGCCCAATTATTTACTTTAGAGCTTAATGGTCGTAAAGTTATTGGTACTGTAGGAGCATTACAATACGAAGTTATTCAATATCGTCTAGAACATGAATATGGTGCTAAGTGTACCTATGAACCTCTTAATGTACATAAAGCGTGTTGGGTAGACCCTGAAGATCCTAAAAGTGAAGAATTCAAAGAATTCTTACGTGTCAAACAACGCTTTATGGCAAAAGACAAAAGAGATCAATTAGTATTTTTATCCGATTCTTCCTTTAGTCTACAAATGACGCAACAAAAATACCCTTCAATAAAAATGCATTTTGTAAGTGAATTTGATGTTGCCTAAAAATAAAATATTTCCATACATGCTTTTATAATACTCGAAAATAAAAAATGATATATAGATATACATTATTTTTAAAAATGCATAAAAAGAGCTCTAAAAGGACAAGTTTTTTTATATAAATAGGTTTTTAAAATAGATATTTCAGTTTTAATAAGTTATATCTATAGGTAAAAAACATTACTTTTATTTTCGCGAAAGCGAGTAAACTATCTCGGGGCAAGTTCACGAGGGATTTATACGAAACTGAATTTTAATTTCGAGGTAAGCCTCGGGGTATTAAACCCTTTGGCGACGCCAATAAAGTAAATTTTATACCTTTTTATAGTTTACAAAAAATCATATGAAAATTCCAACTAGAACAAGGTATTCTGGAAAACCTTTATATCAAAAATTAGGTATTAAAGTCTGTAGCGTAAGTCCCAGATGATCAGGACTAAAAGTCGTTATACAAAAGGAAAATAGAATCTAAAATTATCTATTAAACATCCAATATCTTATGCTTTTTCTAAAGCGTACTAGAAAGACTCAATATCATAACGTTACTCTCCATTTTTTATACGAATAAAATGATATACTCCATCTTGAAATACTGTAATCTCATCTACTATTTGATTCTCATTCCTAATAAAAGTAAGAGTTGCATTTGCTTCTTTACATTCAAAATGATCTGCTGAAAGTGGTTGTAATCTAGCTGCATTTTCTGGAGCATCTAAAGGGACAAAGACAAGCATCGTATCATACATACGTATCTCAAAACGTTTGGCAGTATCATCTTTTAATTGATACACTCCCGCATACTCTTTATATCGCTCTCTTTGAATTTCAGATTTCTTCTTAATAGTAATTGGTGTATTTATCATCAAACTTCCAATATAATCAGCTATTTCTTGTGTTCTGTCAAATTTTGTATTGGATAACACACATACAAAAACATCTTCTTTTGGTAAGTATAAACCATTAGTAGTAAAGCCAAATAAGTTTCCTCCGTGTTGTATGGTAGGGCTTCCTTGTAATTCTCTTATAAAAAATCCATACCCATATCCAGTCCCTTCTCCTGAATTGGTTTTTTTTTCGGTAGTAAGTTGTGTTACTACAAAATCAGATAGTACTGTTTTATCATGCAAAGCACGATTCCATAAAAATAAATCCCACACATTCGTTCGTACGCCTCCTACACTCTTAGACATTACGGGTCCTTCTTTAAAAATTCCTAATTCATTCTCGGCATATCCAGTAACGATTTGTTTCTTTTTGAGAGTCGCTTTATCCCCTATAGCGCTAGAAGTCATTCCAAGTGGTCCAAAAATGAATTGCTCCATATATGCTTGTTTTGATATACCAGTCACCTTTTCTATCACAGCATTCAATAACGGATAATTCCCATTGCTATATTCCCATTTTGTACCTGGTTCAAAACGCAAAGGCTCCTCTTTATAATAGGCTATGATTTGCTCTTGTGTATATTCTTTAGCAAGTAGATGGAATTCATTTTCGTCTACATCAAAATAATCTGGAACTCCAGAAGTTTGGGATAATAAATGATGGATCGTAATTGGATGAGATTTTACAGGATAATAAGGAACGTATTGTTGTATCGTATCTGTGAGTGAAACTTTCCCTTGTTCTATTAATTGTAATACAGCTGCTGAGGTAAACTGTTTTGTCATAGATCCTATTCTAAACACCATATCAGTTTTTAATTTTCGTTTGGGTTCTAAAGAAGCAAGTCCATACGCTTTTTCAAATACTATCCTATCTCCTTTTGAAATCAATACTACAGCGCCAGGTTCATTTTTTGGATATTCTTCTGTTAAGAATTGATCTATGGTTTCTAAATGTATTGCTGTTTCTTGTTGTGCAAAGAAATTAGTAGTAAATAATACTATAATTAGTAGAATAATGTGTTTCATAACAGGTTTTAAAAGGTTTTTCTTCTTTTTAATTTTCATACAAAAAAAAGCTATAACCCTTATATAGTCTACTCAAATCTAGATTTGAGTAGACATTTTACAAATCTTTTGTGTGAGAAAATCTAAACTCTTTAGGAGACTGTTGTGTATGTGCTTTAAATACTCGTTGAAATGTAGCTTGCGAATTAAAACCACAATCTAAAGCAATACCTGTAATGGTAAGATGTGCTTGTGTGGGGTCGAGTAATCGTTTTTTAAACTCAGCTACTCGATACGTATTAATATATTCATTAAAACTTTTTTTAAGGTGTTGATTTAATACTGTCGAAATAGTCTTTTGAGGAATACCTGTATGCTTTACAACATCTTGTAGTTTTAGTATAGGATTAAGATACCATTGCTGTCCTTCCATTAACTGATCAAGTACACGTACAGTGTTTTCTACTTCTTCTGAAGGTACTACAAATGATTTTGAAGATTTTGTTATTGTTTTATATCCAATAATATATCCATTGATACCTAACCAATACACCAAAATCACCAATGGAATGTATATAGGATACCAACCTACTATTGTCAATAAGTATTCAGATATACTTGGAATACTATACGGAATCAAATGCAATAACCATATCATAGAAAACAATGCAAAACCCATAATAAATCGCTTCGCCCAGATAACTGATGGCGTTTCTTTTTGTGCCTTAGATTGTTGTTGCCATAATCGATACGATATCCATAGATATATGACTAATGAAACCCACCTTGGGATATCTACATAAGTATTATATACATCTATCCACACTCCTATTCTATCTATCATTGTAGATTCTGTTAATCCTAAAAAACTACCTACTATCAATGCAAGTAATATAATATGTGGTAGTATATCTAAGAATACAGTATAAAAATGACGTTTATCTTTAGAAGTGATGATATGTTCAGGATAAAGTAAAGCACATATATAAAAATAGACCAAAGGTCCCACAGGCATAATCACTACTAATGGTACAATAGCCTGTAGAAGATCCAATAACAAACTGTTTTTTGTCACTGCCTCTAGCAAATACAGGTTTACACATGCCAAAGAGATCAAAAAAATAATCCAGGCTAAACGTTTGTTGGCACTAGTATTCACTTTTAACCTATACAGTACTACTACAGTAATGATTCCTTGTATGGTTCCTAAGAGTAATAAAATGGTTAATAACGTATGTCCGCCTTGCATAAGGCAAAGGTATCTTTTTCTTGTATAAAATAGTAAGGTATTATACGCTTTCGCGAAAGCGTATACAGTTTACTTATCATCAAAAGGGCACTTCGCAAAATACTCTTGAATACTAAAGTTTCTGTCTTCAAAAGTTTCTAATAAAATCGTATAATGTTGTATCCTATCTATACGAAAGACTCGCATATCTTGACGTAAGTGACACCAAGCAATTAATATCCATTTATAGTAGGCAGAATACATCGCACAAGGTTCTATTTTTCAAAATGTGCAAGTAAGATCATCTGTTTTTTGGTACTTGATTTCAATATAATTAAAATGCGTAATTGCCAGTTGGATTTCTGATAATGCATTACTTGAAAATTCTT
Source organism: uncultured Flavobacteriaceae bacterium (assembly GCA_964474345.1). Lineage (GTDB taxonomy): Bacteria > Bacteroidota > Bacteroidia > Flavobacteriales > Flavobacteriaceae > Dokdonia. Next base: position 862 of record CAYYSK010000103.1, on the reverse strand, counting down.
CTCGTTCCCAATTAAATACTAAAAGCTTATCGTTAAGTAATTCACTTTTTTCTTGAACAGATGTACGAAATACGGATTTTATTTTTGTAAGTTAGAATATGAGTCTGCTCATCAAAAATTAATGCATAATTCGGGTTAAATATGCTTTCGCGAAAACGTACTTAATATAGAGATCTCAGGTTGTATTTACATTTTTCTAGCCATGCATTTTAAATATCAAAAAACTTTTAAAAAAGCATCAAAAAGATTTTTGAAACAGAAAAAAGGTCTTATATTTGCACCCGCATTCAAGGAAATATCTTGATGAGGCACTCAGGAGAAATGGCAGAGTGGTCGAATGCGGCAGTCTTGAAAACTGTTGAGGGTCACACCTCCGGGGGTTCGAATCCCTCTTTCTCCGCAAAAAGCCCTGTTATCTCAATGATGATGGGGCTTTGTTTTTTTAGTTGACAAAATCGTTGACAGAACTCCGTTTTTTAACACTATAAAGCTTTCAAAATTACCATATCTATAAAGAAATATGTGTCGAAATTATTTGTTTCAAAATTTACTGTTCTATACTCAACTCCATTAAAATTTACAACATTAGTTTTGAATACTAATAAGTACTCAAATAATACTTCTAATTGAGCATTTGTTACTTTAATTGGTACAAATTGATTGGCATAAAAATTAACCCATTCGTCAATAGTGAATTCATTTGTTTGATTAGGTCTTCTTATACCATCTCGCATATGTATTATTAATGAATAAAATAATTCAGGAGTAATACCTAAACTATGTATTCTTTTTAAATTATCTATTATACTATTAACCCGACGGTTATAAAACTGGATTAAGCGGCGTATTTTATATCTTTATG
>CAYYSK010000102.1:0-11324 GCA_964474345.1 uncultured Flavobacteriaceae bacterium | reverse complement strand
ATTTTGCAGTACATTCAAGCTGTAATAGATTTTCTAATGCATAATTCGGGTTAAAAAAGAGATTCTTTTCTACGTCTTTTTATGCGCCTTCGCGAAAGTGTGTATAGATGTAATATTATACTTACAAATGATTCAGTTTTTTTGATGATTTATCAAAACTAGAAGGCCATATTTTAAGAAAACTCGATTTAACAAGGGAAATTACGGAAAAACCGTAAAATTTTTGCGAGCATACCTGAAGAATTATTCATGTTACCTTCCTAAATTAGATAACAGATAAAGAGAGGTATATTTCACTTTATTAAGTACATAAAAATATACATTTCAATATATAATTTATAATCACATAGTATATGTATTGAAAATTACAATTATTGGTTTTGAGTGTTCAAGTAGCTTAATTAATATATTGTTGTAGACCAGAGAGTTTAGGGGCTTGTAATCTGCACAATTATTAATAAAAAACCAATCTTCCCCCAGCTTTAAAACAGCCCTCGACTTGAGGGCTGTTTAAAGCTTTTTTCTATATATAATCAATAAACCACATTAATAATTAACGCTTATTAATAGTTATTTATGAAATAAAAATAGTCAAATACCTTTTATTGCGTAAAACAGGAGAACATCAATTCAATAGAAGAAATGAGTTTATTGTAGCGAGATAATTAACTACTGCTATTTACCCAACTTGATGAAATCCGATGTGTCTATGACATATCGGATTTTTTTCTTGATACGCTTTCGCGAAAGCATATATCTTATTGTTTATAAATAATACCGTTTTTCATTACAAAAGAAACAGTAGTCATTACAGAAATGTCTTTTATAGGGTCTCCATCTACCGCTATAATATCAGCAAGAAGTCCTTTTTTAAGTTGCCCAAGCTGACCCTCCATATCAAGTACTTTTGCATTTGTGATAGTAGCCGATTGAATAGAAAACATGGGAGACCAACCTGTCTCTACCATATAAATAAACTCTTTGGCGTTTTCTCCATGAGGAAATACACCAGCATCTGTCCCAAAAGCAATGTTTACACCCTCTTCTGCAACCATTTTCATCGTCTCACGTATGCCAGCATCTACTTTCATAATTTTAGGGATAATGATGGCTGGATAATACCCAGGAATATCAGCTTGTTGTCTTACATAGCGTCCAGCAGATAATGTAGGTACTAAGTAGGTGTTGTATTGTTTCATAAGGTTTGCCGTTTCCTTATCCATTAAAGAACCATGTTCAATAGTAGTCACGCCTGCTTTAATGGCGCGTTGCATTCCTTCAATTCCATGAGCATGAGCAGCTACGTGCATTCCATATTCTTTGGCAGTATTTACGATCTCATTAGCTTCTTCTTGTGTAAACTGAGGATTAACACCATTTTTACTGACACTTAGAACGCCTCCTGTAGCAGTAATTTTAATCAAATCTGCTCCATTTTTATAACGTTGACGCACAGCTTTACGAGCATCTTCAGGACTATTAATGACTCCTTCTGCAGGACCAGGATCTCCCATAAGATCGCTTTTATATCCATTTGTAGGGTCAGCATGACCTCCTGTAGTTCCTATAGCTTTTTCGGCAGTAAAAATACGAGGCCCATCAACAGTTCCTTTATTAATGGCATTACGTAATGATACATTAACACCACTTCCACCTAAATCACGTATGGTTGTAAAACCAGCCATCAATGTACGCTCTGCAATTTCAGATGCGGTAAAAGCGACATCAGCTTCATTCTTTGTAAAAGGCTCAATATATCGAGTAGGACTTGTTTCTCCTTCAATATGTACATGCATATCGATGAGACCAGGCATTACTGTTTTTGATTTGAGGTCAATGACAGTTTGATTTGCTTTTGCAGCAGTATATCCGTTTACAACAGAAACTATTTTATCTCCTTCTATGATAATTGTCTGTTTCGTAAGAACTTTTCCGCTTTGTGTGTCAATAAGTTTACCGCAATGCAATAGTATGGTCTCTTGTGCAAAAGAGCTCATATATAAACAAAGCGCAAGAATGAGTAATGCTGCTTTTTTCATGAGTGGTTTTATTTGTTTACAAAATCAATAACTGTAGTTGTAATAAATGCAATCTGTTCATCATCAAGTTCTGTATGCATAGGAAGAGAAATTACATCTTGAACCAATTGATTGGTTACAGTAAAATCTGCTTCATTATAGCGCTCATCTTCGTAAGCTTTTTGTTTATGAAGAGGGATAGGGTAATATACTCCACAAGGAATTTCTTTTGATTGTAAATGAGTAACCAATGCATCACGATCTGTATCTTTTAAACGTAAGGTATATTGGTGAAAGACATGGCAATCACAACTATCACAAATAGTAGGAGTTATGATCTTTTCTTCATTTGCAAAAGCTGCATTATACTTACGAGCAGCATCTCTTCTAGCAGTATTATACTCATCTAGATGTGGTAATTTTGCACGTAATACGGTTGCTTGGATGGAATCTAATCTACTATTAACACCAACTACATCGTGATGATATCTTTTATACATTCCGTGATTTACAATGCCTCGTATGGCATGAGCAAGATCATCATCATTGGTAAAAATGGCACCTCCATCTCCATAACATCCTAGATTTTTAGAAGGGAAGAAAGAAGTTGTTCCTACATCACCAATACCTCCTGTCTTTATTTTCTGACCATTATGCCCCGTATAATCAGCACCTATTCCTTGTGCATTATCTTCAATGACATATAAATTGTGTTCCCTAGCAAGATTCATAATAGCATCCATGTCTGCTGCCATACCAAATAGATGTACAGGAACAATTGCTTTTGTCTTTGGAGTAATGGCTTTCTTTATAGCTTCGATATCAATATTAAAATTGACAGGGTTTACATCTACTAATACAGGAGTAAGACGCAATAATGCAATAACTTCTACAGTTGCTGCAAATGTAAAATCGGCAGTAATAACTTCGTCTCCAGGTTCTAGTCCTAAGCCCATCATAGCAATTTGCAAAGCATCGGTTCCATTAGCACATGGGATCACATGTTTTACATCTAAATATTCTTCTAATTCCTTTTGAAATGCATGTACTTCTGGACCGTTTACAAATGCACTAGATTCAATAACTTCTAATACTGATGCGTCTACACGTTCTTTTATTTTTTGATATTGACTTTTTAGGTCAACCATGTGTATTTTTTTCATAGATATATAAACAAAGGCATTTGCTCTCTATTGAGATAAGATTGATTGAAATCTTCTTTAAAAAGATGTAACGAAAATACAAAAACTCCCTCCTTCCAACAATCTATTTTGACACAAAGCGCTATTTTAGCATAGTATGCGTAGTATCTATTCCATCATTATATCTGTAGTACAGGCTGTTTTGCCACTTTCAAGACTTTTTAGTTCAAAAATGAAACTCTTTGTTAATGGAAGGAAAGATGTTTTTTTTATTCTTAAATCGCGTATTACACCTCAAGATCGAGTGATTTGGTTTCATGCAGCATCTCTTGGAGAGTATGAACAAGGAGTTCCAGTCATTGAAGAGATTAAAAAAAAGTACCCTAGCCATGAATTGGTCATTACTTTTTTCTCTCCTTCTGGGTATGAGATAAAAAAAAATAACGCTTTCGCGAAAGCTACCACTTATTTACCCCTCGATACTTCTTCTAATGCTAAGAAATTTATAGAGTTAGTACATCCAGAATTAGTCTTCTTTATTAAATATGAGTTTTGGCCTAATTACTTATTAGAACTTAAACGCCAAGATATAAGAACAGTACTGTTGTCTGGTGTTTTTAGAAACAATCAACCCTTTTTTAAATGGTATGGACAATGGATGATAAAGAGTTTAGAAGCTTTTGATCATTTCTTTGTTCAAGATGTGTCTTCTGCAGAAATTGCAAAAAAACTAGATTTACAATCGGTAGTAGTGAGTGGAGATACACGTTTTGATCGTGTATCTCGCCAAATAGAAATGGATAATACGTTAGATTTTATTTCAACATTTAAAGAGGATAAACTATGTGTTGTTTGTGGAAGTACTTGGCAAGAAGATGAAAATGTACTCACTTTTTTTATAAATGAGCAAAAAGGAGATTCTAAATTTATCATCGCTCCTCATCAAATAAAAACAGATAACATCAAAAGCCTTCAGGAGAAACTAAAAGTAAAAACAGTGTTATTCTCAGAAAAAGAGAATAAAAATTTAGAAGAATACGATGTACTTATTATAGATACAATAGGACTACTTACAAAAATATATAGCTATGCAGATATCGCCTATGTAGGTGGTGCAATGGGAACAACGGGATTACATAATATTCTAGAACCAGCTACTTTTGGAGTACCTATCATTATAGGAACTCATTTTGAAAAATTCCCTGAAGCTAAGCGCTTACAACAATTGGCAGGTCTTTATGCTGTTGCAGATCAAGAAGAACTTACTAAGATTTTAAATAAGCTATTACAAGATCAAAAATTCCGAACACAAACGGGTATGATTGCGGGACATTTTATTAATAGCAATACAGGTGCGACTAGAACCGTTATGAAGTATCTAAGTACGATACATGAATTGGGGTAAATTATTTTTAAGATTTTTAGGAGTTATTTTTCTTACAATAACTACGCAAGTAGGCGGAATTGTTTATGTAATAGCATTTGTTTTATATCAAAAGAAAAAAGTAAAAAGATGGAGTGTTTTTATACTTCTGTACTTTATAACAACCTATTTAATAGTTCCTTATATAGCTCCCATATTTGGAAGAGAGAAAATAAAAACAAATGAATCTATAAAAATACATATGTTTTTTACATCACTTGCAAATAGAGATTATGTAGTTCCTGAAGTTAATAAAGTATTAACCACTATTTCAGATAAGCTATCTAAGGAATATCCAGAAATAGAAATACATTGTCTAGATGCTAACTTTCCTTTCTTTGATGGTTTTCCTTTACTTCCACATTTAAGTCATAAAGATGGGAAAAAACTAGATGTTTCCTTATTCTATAATGATAAAAATGAGAGATTTACAAATAGGAAACCTTCTATAAGTGGATATGGTGTTTTTGAATCCCCCAAACAAACAGAATATGATCAGATTACTGTTTGTAAACAAAAAGGATATTGGCAATACGATTTTCCCAAATACTTGACATTAGGAACAATTCATAATGATTTAGAATTTTCTGAAAAAACAACCAGAAAGTTTTTGCAAAAAATAACCCAGCATTCTTCTATTTCTAAAGTTTTTATCGAACCCCATTTACGAGATAGGATGAATATAAAACATTCTAAAATAAGATATCAGGGATGTCGTGCTGTACGCCATGATGATCATATACATTTCCAAGTTTATTAATCTTTTTCCTTATGTAGATTACTTATTAATTTACAAGTACTTTTATGAAAAGTTAAACAAAAATATACGTGTTAAAAACATGTGTGTTATGGCTTTTCAGTAATTACCTGTGTTTCAAATATTTAATAAAAACAGCTGAATCCCCGAAAAACAAGGGCTTAAGAAGTTTATTTGTTGCGATATTCTTAATTTTTTAACTTAAAAAATGATAATAATTACCATATTGGTAGAATATTCGTTAGTTTTAGTGCAATTAACTTAAAAATCAATCAATATGAAACAAAATTACAAGAGTGTAAAAATGACGCTGTTGTTTATGCTGCTTCCATTTTTTGTCTTTGCACAAAATGAGATCACTGGAGCAGTAAAAGATGATAATGGTGTCCCGATACCATTTGCAAATGTCATAGAAAAAGGAACCACTAATGGAGTGACCACTGATATCGATGGGAAATTCATTATAACCGTTGAAAACCTTCCTGTAATACTAGAATTCTCTTCCTTAGGGTTTACTAAGGTGTCACAAGAAGTTACGAGTATAACACCTGTAAATATCGTATTATCAGAATCTTTAGAATCTTTAGATGAAATTATTGTAACAGGATTAGCTACATCAATTAAAAGGTCAAATTCGGCAAATGCTGTAGCTTCAATTTCTGCCGAACAAATTTCAGGGACAACCCCAGCTCCTACTATAGATGGTGCCTTATATGGTAAATTTGCAGGAGCCATTGTAAATTCAAATTCTGGCGCGCCAGGAGGAGGACTGTCTGTAAAACTTCGAGGAGCAACTTCAATTACGGGTAATACACAACCTCTATATATTGTAGATGGAGTGTATGTAAGTAATGTATCTATTCCAGCCGGGTTAAATGCCGTTTCAGCAGCAGCAGCAGGAGGTAGTGCATCAAATCAAGATAATCCAACAAACCGTATAGCCGACCTTAATCCTTATGATATTGAGAATATAGAAATATTGAAAGGAGCTTCTGCCGCCGCTATTTATGGTTCTCGTGCAGCAGCAGGTGTGGTTGTAATAACAACAAAAAAGGGAAAAGCTGGAGAAACAAAATATAATTTTTCTCAGTCAATAGGAGCTACTTCTATTATTAATGCATTAGGTCAGCGTAACTATACAGAACAACGCGTAGAGGATAGCTTTGGAACAGCTGCTGTTGCCGATTTTATTGCAGCTCGTGACGCTGGACGATTAATAGATTATGAAGATGAAGTGTATGGAGAAAATGGATTTATCTCCAATACAAATTTTAGCGCAAGCGGAGGCACTGAAAATACTCGAATATATACAAGCATAAGTCATAATAATGAAGAAGGTATCGTAAATAGAACAGGATATGAAAAAACATCTTTACGTCTTAATGTGAACCATAAAGCGACTGATTATTTTAAAATCTCTTTTAGTACAGGCTATGTAAATTCTATTTCTAATAGAGGGTTTTTTAATAATGATAATACAGGAACTACAATTGGATTATCTCTAACTGGAGTAACTCCTTTCTTTGATTTACTGCCAGATGCAAATGGTATTTATCCAGATAACCCTAATGGATCTTCTAATCCTTTACAAACAAGAGATCGAGTAACTAACAGAGAAACTGTAAATAGATTTATTGCAGGGACTACAATTAATCTAGATATTTATAAAGCAGAAAAATCAAATTTAGAATTGGTAGCTAGAGGAGGTATTGATTATTTTGGACAGCAATCTAGAGCTATATTTCCTAAAGATTTACAATTTCAAAGACCTGAAAATGGAGGTGTAAATGGAGCTTCTATCCAAGGAGATAGTCAATATAAAGGATATAATTTAGCAGCTTTCTTGGTACACAATTATTTACCTAATGATACTTGGTCTTTTAGGACACAAGCAGGATTGACAAACGAATTTTTTCAATTAAGCACGCAATTAATTACCGCAACTGGTTTAATTGCTTCGGAAACTAATGTGGATCAAGCTGCTAATGTGGGTACTGATCAAACAAGAAATTTTCAAGAAGATGCAGGATTTTTTATTCAAGAAGAAATAAACTATAAAGATCAGTTTATTGGTACTTTAGGATTAAGAGGAGATAAATCTTCTTTAAACGGAGATGCCAATGAACTCTTCTATTACCCTAAAGCTTCTCTGGCTGTAAATTTCAATAAGTTTGATTTTTGGAATGAAGAGAGTATTTGGAATCAATTTAAATTTAGAATCGCTTATGGAGAAGCAGGAAATTTACCTCCATTAGGAGCAACTTTTACATCGTTTGATGCATTTTCTACTGGTGGATTATTAGGCTTAAGTCTTAACGGTGTTCTTGGAGACTCTAATATTAATTTTGAACGTCAAAAAGAGTTAGAATTTGGAACTGACGTAAGTTTCTTTGATGGTAAGCTTAGTTTTTCAGGAACTTATTACATAAAAACTATTGATGATTTGATTTTACAAGCAGCAATAGAGCCTTCTACTGGTTTTACAAGTCAAATTGTAAACGCAGGTAGTTTACGTAATAATGGGGTAGAGCTTGCTGTAAATGCGATTCCTTTTGCAAATGATAACTTTAGATGGGATGTGGGAGTAAACTTCTTCAAGAATACATCAGAAATTACAGAGCTTGATGTAGATCCATTTAATATAGGAGCTTTTGGTGCTACCTTAGGAACATTTAGAATTGAAGAAGGAAGTAGTGCTACTCAGATTGTAGGAATAGGACCTAATCCAGGAGCTAATGGATTCCAAGTATATGGAGATGCAGAACCAGACTTCTTAATAGGATTCAATAACTCACTATCGTATAAAAACTTTGACCTATCTTTCTTATGGCAATGGAAGCAAGGAGGAGATAATGTGAATTTAACAGCATTACTTACAGATCTTAATGGAACAAGTCATGATTTTGATGATATAGATTTAGACCCATCTGGACAATTAGGAAATGGACCTTTTAGATTAAGTCAACTAGGTTCTTCTGCTGAGGTATTTGTAGAAGATGCTTCGTATTTGCGTTTAAGAGAAGTAGGATTGTATTACAATTTTACGCCAGATATATTAAAAGGAGTTTTAGGAGAACGTATTGATGGGCTTCGTTTAGGGTTTTCAGGAACAAATCTGATTAATATTTTTGACTATAATAGTTATGATCCTGAAGTTTCAAATTTTGGAGGGAATTCAATTTTTACAGGAGTTGAAGTAACCCCTTTTCCATCATCAAAGCGATTCTTATTTCACCTAGCTGTAGATTTTTAAAATAAACAATTATGAAAAAAATAGTTAATAATATATATGTATTCTTTGCATTATTAGTTGTTGCTACAGCTTGTGATGTACAAGAGTTTGATGATTTAAACGGACCTGAAGTAACAGGTTTTGAACAAGGAATTACACGAGGAGATTTGCAAGATTTAATTGGAGGTATTTTTTATAGTACTAGAGATCGATTAGGAACATATCTGGATGATTGTGGTGTAATAGGGAGAGAGTTTTGGCGCTTTTCTAGCTCTGATCCTAGATTTACTGGAGATTTATTAGGAGGTGGTAATGCTATATTAGATAATAATACATTTTATATCACAGGACCTTGGGGTTCTAGATATCGTACTGTGAAAAATGCAAACCTTATTTTAAGTTTCTTAGATAATGTAGTTGGAACCGGAGAATTTTCGGATGCTGAGATCTCAGCAAGTCGAGGTTTTTTACGTACGTTCATTGGGTATGAATTATTACTTAATCTTAATCTTACTGATGAAGGAGGAATTAGATTAGATGTAGCAGACGAAGATAATATAGGACCTTTTGTAAATAAAACAGAAGCATTACAAGGCATACGTTCTATATTAGAACAAGCAATTACAGATTTAAATCAAGGAGGAGATGCCTTTCCTTTTCCTATGACTGATGGATTTACAGGGTTTAATACTCCAGATACATTTGTACAAGCGACAAATGCTATTGCAGCAAGAGTAGCTGCATATCAAAGTGATGCAAACGGTGTATTATCATTTCTTAATAATTCATTTTTAAATCTTAACCCAGAAGATCTTAATACAGGAATATATCATGTATTTAGTGCAGATCAAACTGATTTTTTTAATCCTATGTTTTTTCCTGTAAATGCAACAACTGCTGGAGCAAGAGTGATGCAACCTTCTTTTTTGCCTGATGCCGAAGATGGAGATAACAGATTGTCTAAAGTAACCTTGCGAGAACTCCTCAATGATGATGGAGTATTAGAAATAATGCCTCTTACCTTAGATGGTCTTGAAGGAGAGTTTGTCGTTACAGTTTATCAATCTAATATAGACCCTATAGCAATCATACGAAATGAAGAACTAATCCTTTTATATGCTGAAGCTAATATCACGGTAAATCCACCAGAAGCAGTAAATGCATTAAATATTGTTAGGAATAGTGCTGGCTTAATAGATTATACAGGACCTACAGATCAAGCATCATTAATAGATGAGATGTTAACTCAAAGACGTTATTCTTTATATGCCGAAGGACATAGATGGATTGATGTGAGACGTTATGGTAGATTAAATGAATTGCCAATTGATAGACCTGATGATGATGTGTTTTCTCAATTCCCTATTCCATTAACAGAGAATCAATAGTGTATACGAAGCTAGTTTGAATTAGCGCGAACCACCACTATTTATGTAGAAACTCTCGAAATATTTCGAGAGTTTCTTTTTTGTAATAATAAAGTTTAACCTTTTATGCTTAATCATCCAAACTAAGAACAGAACTATTATCTACGCGTTTAGGATTCCAACTAGGTTTAAAAAGTTGCATAAATGATAGTGTAAGCACAGCCGTAGTTGCAAAACCACAAATTGCTACGGTAAATAAAATAACACCTAGACTTGTAGTGCCTCTCCAAGGTCCTATAAAGTTTTCAAGAAAAGTTGGAGAAATATTTCCAGCATATATTCCAAAAAATAATGTAAATAATAAAGTGGCTACAAAACCAGTAACTACGCCAGTAGAAAAACCTTCTGCATAGGTGAAAGCTTCTCCTTTTCTGAGTTTAAGATTTTTGATAACTTCATAAATTCCAAAAGCAGTGATCACTCCATTAAATAAACTAAATAATGGATTTGTATGCCACCCAAGAAGAGAAATAACAAGAAAATAACAAATAAGTAAACCGCTTATCGCGATTGCATAACGAATAGGAAGTGCAAATTTTGACATAACGAAAGTTTTAGAAAGAACTATAAGTTACGCAAAATCAACAGCTTTTCTATTTTGAGTAGTGTTAAATATATATAAAATGATTTTTAGACTTTGTATAATTATTGGAATTAAGATTTAATCTTATATATTTATTCGTTAAACATTAGTTATGAAATATTTTAAATTACTTTTTTTTATAGGCTTAATATGCGTATTGTCATCTTCGTGTGGTTCTGATGATTCATCAGATTCTGATACTAATGACCTTTCTCAGGCAGATATTGAAGGAACTTGGTTTTTAACAGAGTATATGGTTAATGATGGTGAAAACCAAGTGATTAATGGAGACAATGTTGATATTACAAATTTTACGCAGGAAGGAAGAGAGCTCAATATGAGTTTGCGCTTTGATGAAAGTTCAGGGAAAGTTATTACGACAGGCCAATATTTGATAGATATAAGCACTTTTGAGCAGAATGGTATGCCTATAGATACTAGTACAGTGACGGTTGCAGGACAATTTAATAATTATGATTATCAGATCAATGATGATAATATTACGTTGTCTACACCAGGCAGTCCAACTGCTGTGATTCGTATTGTTGATTTAATTGAAAATAGATTTGTTTTTAGTATTAACTTAGGTCAACTCATTATACCACCACCTGGAACTATTATTTCAGGTAGGGCAGAATACACTTTTGGGAAATAACAGATTTAATCTCTTTGGGTTTAATTCCTCGATGATGCTTGCATCGTATGAAATGGGAAGTTTGAAAGCCTTAGGTTTTCAATGAAG
>CAYYSK010000101.1:0-11335 GCA_964474345.1 uncultured Flavobacteriaceae bacterium | reverse complement strand
CCAAGAATACGATCTGCCATACGAGAAGGGTAGAATACGTCTATCGCTTCCATTTTTTCTCCTGTTCCTATAAATTTAATAGGCTTATCTACTACCGATTTAATAGAAATAGCAGCTCCACCTCGTGTATCTCCATCTAATTTTGTGAGGATAACTCCATCAAAATTAAGAATATCGTTAAAGGCTTTGGCTGTATTAACAGCATCTTGTCCAGTCATAGAGTCTACAACAAATAATGTTTCTTGAGGCTGGATGGTTTTATGAATATTTGCAATTTCATCCATCATCTCAGTATCTACAGCAAGACGACCTGCTGTATCGATAATAACAACATTATGGCCATTTGTCTTTGCATAAGCAACACCTGCTTCAGCAATCGCTACTGGATCTTGATTATCTCTATCTGAAAAAACATCAACTTTTATAGCATCTCCTACTACATGTAATTGATCAATCGCCGCTGGGCGATATACATCACAAGCTACAAGTAATGGTTTTTTTGTTTTTTTCGTTTTAAGGAAGTTTGCTAGTTTACCAGAAAATGTGGTCTTACCAGAACCTTGAAGCCCCGACATTAAAATAACACTAGGATTTCCAGAAAGATTGACACCAGAGACATCTCCTCCCATAAGCTGAGTAAGCTCATCTTTTACAATCTTGACCATAAGTTGGCCAGGTTGTAACGTAGTAAGTACGTTTTCGCCTAAAGCTTTTTCTTTTACTCTATTTGTAAAATCTTTGGCTATTTTAAAATTAACATCGGCGTCTATAAGCGCACGACGTACTTCCTTAAGTGTCTCTGCAACATTTACTTCTGTAATACTCCCATGACCTTTAAGTACGTGGAGGGCTTTATCTAACTTATCACTTAAATTATCAAACATATCTTACTACTGAAAAATTTAATTTCGAAAATATTATCGAAGCTGCAAATTTAATGATTTGAAGCGTATATACATAGTCGTACTACAGTATTATCTATAAGAAGTTATACATAAAAAATGACCATCCTATATACATAGAATGGTCATGAAATTTATATAAATAAAAACTCAGAAGAAACTATTCCTCACATTCAACAGATAATAGCGTGATAGTAGTTATGGTGAATTCTTGAGTATTAGGATCTTCTATACGCACATACACTTCTTGCATATTTGTTTCAATGATCACATCAGAAGGGATTACATTCACATTTGTTTCTGCATCTTCTTGAGTCATATAAAATGTAATTACCCAATCTATAGGATCTAGTAATTCTCCCATAACATCTACTTCAGGCTGTGGAGCCGCTATAATAACAATACATTCTTTATAATTTTCTAAAATAAATGATGATATCCCTGATGTTTCTTCAAATTCGCACTCTTCAAAGGTTAATGTTGTACAAAACTCTTCTGGCTCACATTCTTTCTCTAAAATGAAACGTGTTTCATCATTAATTTCAATATCTATTATGGCATTATTTATAGTATTTACCTTCCAATCAAAATTCCAATCTATTCCCACCATTTCTTCAGTATCTAGATTGATATTTATATGAAGTTCATCTTCTATAAAGTAAAGAATCCAGGTTCCGTGATAAAGTTCTCCTCTATAAAAGAAATCAACAATACCTTCATCAGATATCATAAATACAGCATCTATATATGTACTATAAATAGCATCTTCAGGTATTTGAACCTCCCATACACATGGAGTTGTTAATACTATAGTACCATTACCTATTATTTGTTCTTGTTCTTCATCAATACAAGCATCTATAGCAGCTTGCAATTCATCTTTATTAGCTATCTCAAAACTAGTTCCATCTTCTAATGTACTACTAATAGGAAAACTTACATTAATATATTGTCCATCTTCTACGGACTCTAGAATATTATTAAATTCCTGATCATTACTAACTACTTCTTGAGATTCTAATTCTATATCTTCATTATAAATAACGACAGTAAACGAGTATATAAAATCAATGCAGGTGATATCGGTTGCATTAGGGTCATCTGTCGTTACTCTATCTAGTAGATAAAATAAGTCTGAATCTTCAGCTATTAAATCTGCTTCTGTAACTTGAACTAGATCATCTAGATCTTCATTTCTACAACTTAGCAAACAAAAAACAATACATATTCCTAAAATGATATTTCTTAATTTCATATAATAAAGTATTACTTAATATATTATTATATCGTATACAGGTAAAAAAGGTTGCGTATAATTATTAATATACTTTATTATAAAAACAAGTATAAAAAAAGACCAACCTTAAGGTTAGTCTTTAATATATGTATATGTAATCTCGTTATTAAGCTTCTCTTCTAGCTTTACGAGCTTCTATTTTTTCTTTTACCATTTCTACTATAGATCCTCCTACCCAGTAAGGTATTACAAACGTTAATAAAAATATCATTAACCAAAAACCAATAGTTAATATTGTTAAAAAGGCTAAGAATCCTAAGTATTGATCAAAATCAAACATGAGTATTATGTGTTTTCTATATTCTGGTCAAAGATACCGTATAATAATTTATTTTCACAATAGAAGTTTCACATTTATTGACAGGTTATTGACAAGCAAATTGAAAGCGAAATTTGTAAATTTGCCATTCAAAAATAAATTGACCACAAATGGAATATAGAATTGAGAAAGATACCATGGGAGAAGTTCAGGTTCCCGCAGATAAATTATGGGGAGCTCAAACTGAAAGATCACGTAATAATTTTAAGATAGGAGCACCAGGCTCTATGCCTTTAGAGATTATATATGGTTTTGCTATTCTAAAAAAATCAGCTGCATACACCAATTGTGAATTAGGAGGATTACCTATAGAAAAAAGAGATTTAATTGCGCAAGTATGTGATGAAATATTAGAAGGAAAGCATGATGATCAATTTCCACTTGTGATATGGCAAACTGGATCTGGAACACAAAGTAATATGAATGTCAATGAAGTGATTGCTAATCGCGCACATCAAATTGCTGGAAAAGTAATAGGAGAAGGAGAAAAAACGTTACAACCTAATGATGATGTAAATAAATCACAATCATCTAATGACACATTCCCTACAGGAATGCATATCGCTGGATATAAAAAGATAGTTGAAGTTACATTACCAGGTGTAAAAGCTTTGCGAGACACTTTAAAAACAAAAGCTATTGATTTCAAAAAAGTAGTAAAAATAGGCCGTACACATCTTATGGATGCCACTCCATTAACATTAGGGCAAGAATTTTCTGGTTATGTGTCTCAATTAGATCATGGAATAAAAGCCCTAGAAAATACATTAGACCACCTTTCTGAACTAGCACTCGGAGGTACTGCAGTGGGGACCGGATTAAATACACCTAAAGGGTATGCAAAACGTGTATCAGAATATATGGCTCAATTTTCTGGACTTCCATTCCGTACAGCCGATAATAAATTTGAAGCACTAGCTGCTCATGATGCTATCGTAGAAAGCCATGGAGCGCTTAAGCAACTAGCTGTCTCTCTTAACAAAATAGCAAACGACATACGCTTAATGGCATCAGGACCTCGCAGTGGTATTGGAGAAATTACAATTCCAGCAAATGAACCTGGATCTTCAATAATGCCCGGTAAGGTTAATCCTACACAATGTGAAGCTTTAACGATGGTATGCGCTCAAGTAATTGGAAATGATGTCGCTATAAGCGTAGGAGGTTTACAAGGGCATTATGAGCTAAATGTTTTTAAACCTGTTATGGCTTCAAATTTACTCCAATCTGCACAACTTATAGGAGATGCATGTATTTCATTTTCAGAACATTGTGCATCCGGAATACAACCTAATGAAAAACGTATTCAAGAGCTATTAAACAATTCATTAATGCTTGTAACTGCGCTTAACACAAAAATAGGGTACTATAAAGCTGCAGAAATTGCAAATACAGCTCATGCTAACGGAACAACATTAAGAGAAGAAGCTATAAATTTAGGTTATGTAAGCGAAACTGAGTTTGACGAATGGGTTAAACCAGAAGATATGGTAGGGGAGTTTTAAAATTTTTACACAATAAAAAATAAAATCAGATAAAATACACAAAAACATCGATTAAATACTTATTTATAAATATAATGTACTATATTTGCAGTATTTAATCGATGTTAATGCGGTACGTATATTTTTTAATATGCTTTTTATTTACAACAATAGGAAGCGCTCAGAGTTCTATTTCTTATTATAAAAACATAGAAAATATTACTCATGTATCTGATTTAGAAGAAGTAATTTTTACACAAATTGACGATACAAACTTAGGAACCGATAATGGAACTTATTGGTTTGAGATAGGTCTTATTAAACAACCAAGGTCAATTATTGAGTTACAAACTCCTCATACAGATCGGGTATATCTTTATGATAGTACTGGACAAGAAATTTATTTAATGAAAGATACTCGATATCCTTCATTTTTTGTAATTAATAAAATAGTTACTTATCCATTATACTTAAAAGCAGACTTTCCTCTTGAAGCAAATTTTCCAATTAAAATATTTGATGAACAGGAGTTTTCATCAAATGAGAAGGTAAGTCTTATAGGAATAGGATTCTTCTACGGAACAGCACTTGCTCTTTTATTTGCAACATTGATATTTCTTCTTATAAATAAAAACAAACAATTCCTTTTTTATGGCATATTAATTACTGCCATATGCATAACAATTATAACAAGAGATAATATCTTATACTTCTTCAATGCCAAACCTAGTATTATAAGTAATATCGAGCTTCTTGGGCACTTTCTCGTAGGACTTTCTGCTACTGGATATGTATTTAAGTACTTAAAAATCAAAAAAAATAAACAACTTATACGTTACATATTTGTTACAATAAGCAGTATATCTGCAATTTCTTTATGTATTTTCTGGCTCTTTCATTCTCATTGGAGTTTTATACTGACTGACTTCACTACTATATTCACTGTATTACTATTATGGTGTTTTACAGTGTATTATATCAAGAATATGAATCTTCGTATACTATTGAGTTTTATTTATATTATAAATATTATTGTTCTAATAGACACTTTTATATTACATGGCCTAGGGATAAGCATATTTAAATTATCTTCATTTCAATTAAGCTTAGTTGCTCTTGCAAACTTTACATTAATAGCACTTTCGCTAATTTTTAGTTTTAGAAAAATTCAAGGTAAAACGATTATTATGAAGCATCAAATAAAGATGCATTTAGAGCGTCTTTCACAACTGGATGCTTATAAAAATATTCAAGACTCTAATGATCAATATATAGAGTCGCTTATCGGTCAATTTGAATTAGAAAATATAGAAGTAAAAGTACTTGATAGCATCTCTAAAGGGTTAACAAATGAGCGTATTGCTACAAAACATAATCTTTCTATAGAACGACTTAAAGTAGTTACTTCAAGTTTATATCAAAAATTAGGTATTGAATCTGATCAAGAAGCTACCAGCTTATTTACTTAAGATTTCCTATAATACTTTGCATATTTCCAATACGATAAGCAACCTATAACTAATACAAAGCCAATTACTAATGCAATATTCCGATTTGCTATAGCACCTCCACTTTGGTATGCATGCAATCCAGACAAATAGAAGTTTACGCCAAAGTACGTAAATAGAATACTTCCTAATGAGATAATGGATAGTAGATTAAAAAACCATCTTCCACGCAAACCAGGAATTAATCGCATATGAATAACAAAAGCATATACTATTAAAGAAATCAATGCCCAAGTTTCTTTAGGATCCCACCCCCAGTAACGTCCCCAGCTTTCATTAGCCCATTGACCACCCAAGAATGTTCCTATAGCAAGTAATACCATTCCTACTGTAAGTGCCATTTCATTAATGATAGTAAGTTCTTTTATACTAAGGTCCATCTTTACCTTATTAGATTTTGTTGTAAAAATCATTAAGAATAAAGACACAACACCTAAAATAGCACCTAATGTAAATGGTCCATAACTTGCCACAATAACAGCTGTATGGATCATTAACCAATAGCTATTAAGAACCGCTTGTAAATTTGCAATTTCTGGATTCATCCAATTCATACTTGCGGCCCATAAGATAAATCCTGCCACAAATGCTGTACTAGCAACTGTAAGGCTTGACTCTTTCTTACTTATCAATACATCTACAATAGAAACCACAGCAGCTCCTACAATTGCAAATGGCAATAGAAGTTTACTTGCTTTCTGTATAGAGTATACTTTTTCTGTTAATGTCCATTTTTGAATAGAAATTGCTAGTCCAAAAAACATGGTTGCCCAACCTACATAAAGTACCGATTCATAGGCATCACTCCAAGGAGCATGCCCTGATATATACCAACGCCATATCAAAGAACTTGTATGTAACAAAAACAAAATGGTAATAATTACGATCCCAACACCAACCATAAGGGATACAAACTTACTAGGATTAAAAATTTGTGTGATCACAAATATCATGGTAAATAATGCAGCAAGCATATATAGCCAATATAATTTCTTAAACGGATCATTAGTATTATATAAAATCTCAGCATCAATTTTTTCTGCAGTCGGCATGATATCATTACTCATGCGTCTTTGAAATTTTTCAATTCCTTCCAAAATCTTATCTGCATCTGTATAATCACCTGTTGTTCTTGCTTTACGAAGGCTCAATAAATAAGCTGGGAAAATCTGATGAGCTATGACAGAATCGGTTGCTCGATATCCTCCATCTTTCACTTCTATTGGTGACAACCATTTATTATTAGGATCATTAGGTTTAGGAAGAATTTTTAAAATCTCTTTTACTAAGGTTCTATCCAGTAATGCTAGTCGCTGATCAACGTCTATAAACTCTTTATCTATGATTGTTGGAACTGTCTCTGCATATGCTTGAGGTAAATACGGAGCTAGTTTGTATCTAAAATCTTTTGTGAAGAAGTCTAAAACCTTAAATCTTTTTACATCACTAGGTACTCCTATGACATTACGTATACTATCATTTCCTTTTTTAAGGTATAGCATGTCTACAAAGCTCCACAATTGCGGATTCTCCATCATAGAAAGCATAACTTGATCTGCATTCAATCCTTCATAGCTATCTGAACGAGTGATTTTACGCATCAGCATACTCGCAAACGTATTGATAGGCATCATCCGTCCACTATCATCTTGTATTACCATACGCCCAAATTTTGCTGCATGTTCAGCAGGAATTGCACTTACAAGTATTAGTGAATCTATTTGAGCTTTTGTTGGTTCTATATTGGTATGTTCCGAATTATTTTCTGTAGATAGTATAGGAATAATAGGCTCTTCTTTTTGCTCCGCTACTGCCATCGTATCTTTTACAACAACAGCAGACGTATTAATTTCTTGAGCATATGTTGTTTCCGCTTTCGCGAAAGCGAACAATAAAAAAAGTACTGGTAAAGCCGCTTTCTTTGCTTTTATCTTATCTAACGATTTCTTTAAGTATCCAAAACGAGATCCTTTATCAAACAAAATAAGCATCATTCCTATATATAATAAGAAGTATCCTATATACGTAATCCAAGTTCCCCAAAAATCATGACTTACAGATAAAATAGTGGTACGTTCCTCATCTTTAAAGCTAGCCTGAAAAAAACGATACCCCTGATGATCTAATACATGATTCATGTAGATGTCATAATCAAAATTTTCTTTACTCTCAACAATGATTTTACTTTTAAAAGAAGCATAACTGTTTTGTGTTCCAGGGTATTTTTCGGCTATAAAATCTTTCAACCGTATTGCAAAAGGTAACTCAATAGACTTACTTCCATAAGAAAGGTACATTTTATACCCTCCTACTTCAATTAATTTTTTGTCATTACTATATCCTTTTCCTCCTAATAATCCTAAAGTCTTAGTCTCTCCATTTGCAGTAATATCTACAAATAATGCATCTTGCTGATTTTTTTCCTTTACTTCTTTTGGAACAATTCCTGCTTTCCCTTTTACAGCCTCATCTGGAATTACAAATAAAATACCTTGTAAATTATATAAAGATCGTAGTTGTAATGGCTGTACACTATCTTTTACAAATCCAAAATCTGTCTGTGTTGCCATTACCTTATACTCTCCTTCAAAAGGGGATTGTATCGTATAGTTTGCTCCATCGTACCCTATATTGATAGCACCTTCAGTAGGTTTGTTGAATGCATACAGGACATTGTGCATATTTACAAGTTCGCCATCCTTAATATAATGCTCATGTCTTCCTCCTCCATCTCCAGTCTCTACGATCTTAAGATGATATGCTCCTGTTTCATCTTCTATAAATCCGTCTTCTGCTCCATCAATAAACTTATTAAATCTAATCTTGATAGGATCTCCTTTAAAGTCTGTCTTCCAAGTAAACTTGTTACTCAAACGATGTGATAATAGCAATTCTTTATCAAGGCTTCTACGTATATCCTGTCCATCTATCTCTCCGTCTACAAACAATTCTAGATATGTTTTCTCACTTAAAAATGTACTTTCAGAACTTCCCTCAGTAATAGGCATTACTCCTTCATAACTAATGTAGCGTGTAATTCCTGCACCTATTAAAATAAAAATAAAAGAAATATGAAATATTAATGTGGTTATCTTTTCTTTTCTAAAAAGCTTAAATCTAAAAACATTCCCAATAAAGTTAATGACAAATAAAATATGGATTAACGTAAACCACCAAGAATTATAAACCCAAACTCTAGAATAAGGGGTTGGAGAAGTCTCTTGTCCACGATCTAAAAAAGTACCTACCGCCATTGCGACAAAATAGGTTATAAATAGCACTCCCATTAATCGAGTGGAGAACAAAAAATTTACAATTTTCTTTTGCATACGACGATAAATTTATCGATTGCAAAGATAACCTACAGAAGGCAAATAATTGTATAACTATTCCTGTTAATATTCATTAAGGAATAGGCAGTCTCTAGATATCAAATAGTCTGAATTATTCTAGACATAAATATACATATGAATTTTTAAAAACGCAGTAACAAGAGAATATAAAAAGACCGTAAAAAACCCTATTTTTACTGCGATGATTACTATTAATATTATCGGAACAGGAAATCTTTCATGGCATCTGGCTACACATCTGGCTAAGATTCCAGAAATCAAGCTACAACAAATTGCTAGTCGTTCTCCAAAAGATCAAGAGGGTTTTCCATTACTCTTTGAAGAAGTAACTACTATTGATAAATTACGCGCTACTACGATCACAATCATTGCGGTTACAGACAATGCTATTGTCCAAGTAGCAACTCAAATACCATACAAGAACTCATTAGTCGTCCATACTTCTGGAAGCATTACTATCGATGCTATAAATTCAAACCGAAAAGGTGTGTTCTATCCTTTACAAAGTTTTTCAAAAAAAGATACTGTAGATTTCAAAACCATTCCTATTTGCTTAGAAGCTTCTACTCAAGAAGATTTAGAAGTTCTACACTCCGTCGCAATACTTTTGTCTAGTACGGTCTACAACCTTAATAGTATACAAAGAAAACAAGCACATCTGGCAGCTGTCTTTGCAAATAATTTCACTAATCATTGTTACACTATTGCTCAAGAGATTTGCCAAAAAGGAGACATTCCTTTTGAGTTATTACATGCATTAATAAAAAAAACGACTCAAAAAGCAATTACAAATTTACCTAGTGATGTACAAACTGGACCTGCAAAACGCAATGACACTTCAGTAATTACAACACATCAAAAGATGCTGCAAGACAAAGATCATATATCAATATACAATACACTCACCACATCGATTATAGCACATTATGGAAAAAAGTTATAAAGAATACCTTCATCAAATTACTACTTTTATTTTTGATGTAGATGGCGTTCTTACAGACGGTACACTTAAAATTACGACTGAAGGACAAATGCATCGCGAGATGAATGTAAAAGATGGGTATGCATTAAAAACCGCACTTAATGAAGGCTATAACGTGTGTATTATTTCCGGAGGTACCGATGAAGGTGTACGTCTTCGTTTACAAGGATTAGGCATTACTGATATTCACCTAGGAGCTCATCATAAAACAACACAACTCAAAGCCTATATAAAAGACAACAATCTTCAGTCTGAGAACATTTTATATATGGGTGATGATTTACCTGATTATCCAGTGATGAACATGGTTGGATTGCCAGCTTGTCCTCAAGATGCTGTTAAGGAAATTAAAGAAGTTTCCAAATACATTTCTCATAAAAATGGAGGGAAAGGTTGTGCACGCGATGTGATTGAGCAAGTGCTCAAAGTGCAAGGAAAATGGATGCGAGAATTTGATGCTGGTAGTCATTAACTATCAATTACATAGATAGGTAGAATACTAAAAATTATATTTAAAATAATAGTGTATACGCTTTTGCAAAAGTGTATGCAGCCATAACTCTCTATATTTCAAAATAATAATACCTCATGATATCACTTACAAAACATTGTAATTGACTATTATCACTACTTCTATGTAACATTTTACAACTTTTGATACTAATCAAGAAAGCTTTTGAAAAAGGAGTTCTTTAAATCAATTTTTTTACCGAAATTGAACCTTCAATAATAAATTACGTTCAACATTAAAACGATCCATACTTATGTCTGATGATTTTGACTTATTAGAAACCAATGATGCCTCCAAGCAAGAAACTGAAAAAGTAGATGTAAACTGGGGTAAAGCTGTAGATACTATGAAGTCTAAGCTTGCTCAAGAAGACGATCCTGAAATACGTCAAAAAATACTAAACGCTACTTTGGATGATGTTGTAGGTATGGCCGAAAAAGACAGAACATCACTTCTCGATGCAATCAAAGATCTTACGGATTACCAAGATGAAGTAGGAATCATATTTGAAAAATTCTCTACGCTTAATGCTAATGAGCAAAAAGTAATAGACGATGCACAAAAAGCTCTAGAACGTGCTAAGATAGAACTTGAAGATGCAGAAAAAGTAAAAGATAGCTGGTGGAATAATCTTTGGGGACGTAAAGCAAAGATTCAAAAGAAAATAGAGGAGCTTGCTGCCAAACAAAAAATACGTGATGGCGCAGATCTTAAGGCAAAGCAAATGTTTCAAGAGCGTATCGAGTCTGCTGATATACAAACACTACTGAATGAGCTTTCCTATAAATCACAAGCAGCAGTCACCCGTCTTAAAGATCGTGAAGTTGAGATTAAAGAAGTAGAAGACAAACTTCAAGTTGCGATTGTTGAAGCAAGTAAAAATCACAATAAAGCCCTTGAGAAGAAAAAGGAAACTGAAGATAAGTTAGAAGAACAATATGCGCTATTAAAACAAGCACGTCAAGCATTAGAAGAAGTA
>CAYYSK010000100.1:0-11363 GCA_964474345.1 uncultured Flavobacteriaceae bacterium | reverse complement strand
TAGTCTTCTAAAGTAAAGTCATCAAATTTGAAGCCAAAAATGTCTTTTACCTCAGAATTTATTTTTAAAGTAGGCAAAGTACGCAATTCTCTAGACAATTGTAACTCGACTTGTTCAAGATGATTACTGTATATATGAGCATCTCCAAAAGTATGTATAAAATCTCCGGCTTCATACCCGCAAACTTGCGCCATCATCATTGTAAGTAGTGCATAACTAGCAATATTAAAAGGAACCCCTAAAAATATGTCTGCGCTTCTTTGATATAACTGACAACTTAATTTTCCATCTGCTACATAAAATTGAAAAAAAGCATGACATGGAGGAAGAGCAGCTTTTCCATTAGCTACATTTTCAGAAAATGATTTTGACGTGTCAGGAAGTACGCCTGGATTCCATGCACTTACTAGCATGCGACGACTATTAGGGTTTTTCTTAAGAGTTTGGATAACCTCTGTGATTTGATCAATCTCTTCTCCATTCCAGCTACGCCATTGATGACCATATACAGGACCTAAATCACCATTTTCGTCTGCCCATTCATTCCAAATACGCACACCATTTTCTTGTAAATACTTTATATTGGTATCCCCATTAAGAAACCATAATAACTCGTAAATGATAGATTTTAAATGGAGCTTTTTTGTAGTGATCATTGGAAAACCTTCTGAGAGGTCAAAACGCATTTGATAACCAAAAACACTTTTTGTCCCTGTCCCTGTACGATCTCCTTTTTCATTTCCATTTTCAAGCACATGGCGTATAAGGTCGTGATATTGCTTCATAATAATAGCTCAGTTAGATAAGGTTTTGAAATATAAATTTTCTAGTATACGTTTTCGTACTTCAACTAGTTCAGTATAAATTTCACTTACGAGAAAGCGTATTTTTTACTTCAATCTAGGTTCAACAAAAAGTGCTCTAAAGTAAAAACACCTTCCGAATTTTACAACGAAAGGTGCTTGTAGTTATTATAAGTTGTTAACTACTTATTTTATATATGATTTGTTAAAATCTAACAAAGTGTCGATGTATTTTGATCACAATTATTATTGTTTTCGCTTTCACATAAAAAAGAAATGAAAGGAGTTGCCGAAATAATAACAGAAGATTTACGACTTATCGAACGTTTTTTCTATCAGTTTAGAAAGGTTTTAGAACTTAATTATATTTAAAAAACATTTCTTGTAGTAGTTGTTTTTGCTTTTGCAATGCGAATTCACTTTTAAATTATTTATTTTAATAAATAATTAGCTTTAAACTCTCTATTACAGACTTATATCTTAAAAGGAATTCTTATTTTTAGGTCACCCAACTGACTTTAAAATATATGAGGAATTCCCCCTTACGATATAATGTATATCTATATAGTATCTTGATGCTTACTTTTTTCTTTTTAAGTATCAATAATCCAATTTATGCACAAAAAAAAGAAACACCTAATAATTTATTACAACAGACAAACAAAGAACTTATAGATACTATTAAAGAAGTTTCATCAGAAGATGCTATATACTATGAAGATGCATTAATAAAGCGATTTGCAAATGATTCAGAAAAAATAACAATATATTCTGAAATTGGGCAAGCCTTCTATCATCAAGGGAATACTGAACGTTGTAAATACTATTATAAAAAAGGAATTTCACTTGCAAAACAAAGTAATAATACAAAAGCCCTTACTAATTTATATATACTACTTGGAAATGCAGAACTTGTTGCTTGGCATAATGAAGAAGCATTAGATGCATATTATAAGGCATTAGATATTGGAAAAAAAGAAGATGGAGACAAACATAGACTTATTATTGTAGTCCACCCCAATATTGCTATTATACTTCGCAGAATGGGGCAATTAGATCAAGCATTAGCTATTTGTAACGAAGCTTTGGCTGTAGTGAATGATACCCCAGACAAAAATGGGAGAAATCATATTCGACTTTTAACAATTGCATCTAATGTTCATTTGAAAATGAAACATTTTGATGTTGTATTAAAAATGGCAGATCAAGGGATATCTATGAGTAATCAATTAGATTATAAAGAAGGATTTGTAGATTTATATACTAAAAAAGGCATTGTTTATTTTCATAGACAAGATTATGAAGAATCGTTACGCTATTTAAAAATTGCAGATAAGATTTATAAAGAAAATACATTTGTTAATAAAACTCTTGCTCTTAATATTAACTATTTTTTGGCTAGTTGTTATGCTGCTCAAGAAAAATATGAAAATGCTATACGTTTATTACAAGAGTATACAGTTTCAGAAGATAATGATGAAAGTAAGCATTACATCATATTAGTATATGCTTATAAATTAATGGCGACTTCTTATAAGAATATAGGAGATCATAAAAGGTCATCTTATTGGTATGACCAACACGATCAATTAAATGAGAAATATCAAGAAGATAAAGATAAAATTTTCAACTCTATTTATGAAAGAGATACAGAATACCTAGGCGAACAAATAGAGTCCCTAGAAGATCAAACAGCAAAAGGAAAAAGAAAAGCTATTTACTTTTTATCACTCCTTATAGCAGTTTCTTTAATTTGTATACTAATTTTATATAGATATAAGAAGAAGCAACGCAGTAGTAAAGAATCCTTTGATAAACTTCTTAAAAAGGTAAACCAATTGGAAATGTCTTCCAAAGAATTGTCAAAACCTAAAGAACGAACCCGTGAAATAATTATAGATGATCAAAAAGTAAAAGAAGTTCTTAAAGGACTTAAACGCCTAGAGGAGCAAGAGTTTTACTTGAATACAGATTGTAGTTTACGATCTATGGCTAAGAAAGTAAAAACAAATGCAACATATTTATCTAAGATCATAAATACACATAAAGGACTTAGTTATAATGATTATATTAATAATTTACGAATAGATTATGCTGTTAATCGATTAAAAAATGATAAAAAATTTCGCTCTTTTTCTATTAAATCTATAGCTACAGAACTAGGCTATAAAAGTGATTACTCATTTGCTAAGCATTTTAAAACTAAAACAGGGATTAATCCATCATATTATATTAAAAGGATTGAAGGGGTTTAGTTTCAGTGTGTTAGTTTCATTTTTTTTGATGGTATATAACCCTATTTTAAACAATTTAGGGATTGTGTATTATGTTTATATGGAGATTGCAACTACATTTAGGAATGCTAAAAATCAATATTTTATAGTTATAGGCATATGAATTATTATTAATTTTTAAAAAAATATACTCAGATGAAAAAACAAGTAAAAAATGCAATCAGTCTTAAAAAGCTTACAATTGCCAGAATACAAGAAAATGTTATGAACCAAATACAAGGAGGCGATTGTTTACCGACAGAACCTACTTGGTATGAGCATAGTAATAACCTGTCAGATGTTTATTGTACAACAAATGATATACCATAGGCCTATAAAAAGGTGAATGTTTATACGCTATCAAAATTTTGATAGCGTTTTTTATGCCCTAATTTGTTTGATATAGGGCAATAGTTTTTTTTAGATTAAATGTCGATGACTACTTTAATATCAAATTAAACATACATAATGTGTTTAATATAAGGGGAAACTGAAAACCTTTTAATAGAGTAGGTCTTTATTAAACCATAAAAATCATGAAGAAGTCATTGAAAGAATTAACACTTAACAAAGAAGTTATTAGTAACCTAGATTTAAATAAAGTTGAAGGTGGTGGTACACACTGTTGCCCTACACTAGGAGCTTTAAATAGTTGCCCTCCTCCAGGAGCACACTGCTTATAAAAAATGTAAACTAAATAATGTATACATATCATGATTTATACATTATAAAATAATAAAGGCTATCTGTTTTATAGATAGCCTTTTTAGTGTGTAAATGCACCTTATTTTGTTTGATATGAGGGTGTGTTTCTTGTAAACACACAATTTGTGGTTTAGTTTTAAAAAGAAGTTAATAATAATAAATATTAATTTTAAGGGGAAGCTGAAAACCTTAAATAGAGTAGGCATTTATTAACCCATAAGAATTATGAAAAGTTCATTAAAAGAATTGACATTAAGTAAAGAAGTTATTAGCAACCTAGATTTAAATAAAATTGAAGGTGGTGGTTCACATTGTTGCCCTACTGGACCAAATTTTAGCTGCCCACCTCCTGGTGCACAATGCTACTAGTCAGTATGAATTAAATTGAATACTTAATAAAGACTATCTATTGGGTAGTCTTTATTTTTTAATTGAATTTTTCAACGGCAAAATAATAATTTAGATAAATTAAATTTGTTGCCTTATTTTGTTTGATATGAGGTGGTTAGGATTGTAAGTGTCTGATTTATAAGATATTTTTAATGATAGAAATCAATAATACTAGTAATTGATTTTAAGGGTATGCCGAAAACCTTTTCTTAGAGTAGGCTCTTTATTAACTAATATGTGATCATGAAAAAGTCATTAAAAGAATTATCATTAAGCAAAGAAGTAATTAGCAATCTAGATTTAAATAAAATCGAGGGGCAAGGAACTTGTAATTGTGGACCAGGAAGTAATCAAGGAACTTTACTTAGTATTCCACCTCCAGGAATGCAATGTTTCTAGAATAGAAATGATACATTAATTGTATCATAAAAAAGCCATCTCACTAAATGAGATGGCTTTTTATATGTATATTTCCTTTGTAAATAATAAGAGACTATGCGTGAGCAAAAATTAAAAAATAAACTAGAAGAAATTAACCTTGAACTCCAAAATAATGGGGAACTTGATACTACAGATATAGGAGTATTGTCGGGAAGTGCTGGTTTAGCACTTTTTCACTTTTATTATAACTCATATAATCCTAATGAAATAAGTGAAGATGTAGGAAGCACAATCATTGCTTCAATAGTAGGTACTATTAATGAAGGATATAATTTCCATACGTTTTGTGGAGGTATTGCTGGAGCTGCCTGGACTATAGAACTTCTTAAAGAACTTGATTTTATAGAATTGGATACAGATGTTCTTTTAGAAGTTCTAGACGATTATTTAAGGCATATTATGAACCTTGATGAGCAAGAAAACTTCTATGATTTTTTACATGGCCTTATAGGTATAGGGTATTATTTTTTAAAAAGATATAAAAACACAGAATCTAGTGAGCTTAAAGAAAAATATAAAGTACTATTGCTAGAGATGATTTCTAAACTTCATAAAACAGCAAAACAAAGTGATCACGGAGTGTATTGGGAATCTTTCCTTATAAGAGAAGAGGGTTTAAGGGGATGTAATTTAAGTCTTTCTCATGGTCTAGCAAGTATTATAAATTTTTTGTCAAGACTTTCTGCCGAAACTGCTTTTTCAAAGCAAACAATGCCTCTTTTAGAAAAAGCTGTTTCACATACATTAAGCTACAAAAAAGAAAAAGTTGATACTTCTTTTTTCCCTGATTGGATTACCAATGAAAATAAAGAAAGTCAAAGTAATAGACTTGCTTGGTGTTATGGAGATTTAGGTGTAGCTATTTCTTTATGGAGAGCTAGTCTTGTTACTAAAGATGAAGAAACAAAAAACATTGCTATCCAATTATTAGAATATGCAGCAACACGAAGAGATATAGAGGAGACCAGAATAGTAGATGGAGGACTATGTCATGGAGCCTTTGGAGTAATGCATATATTTAATTTTATGTATAAAGAAACAGGAATTGAAATTTTTAAAGAAGCTGCAGATTATTGGATTGATTACGGTCTTACTATAGATCATCATAAAGATGGATCTGCTGGATATATGAAGTGGAGAGGAGGAGATACGCCTACCTATGAAAAAGAAAATAGCCTTCTTGAAGGTATTGCAGGAATAGGGCTTGCTATATTATCATACCTTCATCCAGAAAAAACAGATTGGAATCAATGTTTAATGATTGGGTGATTATCTATAATAAGTCTTTATGGAAAACCACTTAAATTAAGTTTTTTAGTAAAAACTAATAAAGAAATCAGTGCATATATATTAAGAATGCTAATTTTATGATCAATCTATATAATATTAGTGATTTATTTTATATATACGCTTTCGCGAAAGCGCATACTTTATATTAATTTAAAAAACTAATTGAGGAATGACTGTTAAAATAAATCAAATTTGACTTGGCTTTTTTGAGTTAAAAATAGGAATCAAAATAAACTGATTCATTAGAAATAATACTAAAAAACAAATCATAAATGATGAAGGTTAAATTAAAAAAACAATTAGATTAGATCGATATAATCTAGTATCTTGGTAGTTGCCTTTTTGAAAACGATAGTAACATAAAATAATAGCGCATTATAGAATGCAATACACCCATTTTCCTAAATACGTTCTAAGAACACCTTTACTTTCTCTTAATTTCTTTCTTGAACTAACACAAGATTCTGTGTTAACTCAAGAAACCCTTAAAGAGGCTTGTCAAGCAAATCATATTAAGGAAGCACTTTTTCTAGCATCTCCGTCATTATATACAGCTTTTGAAAAATGGTTAGATGGAAAACTTACAAGTCCTAGTGATAGTGAGCGTATGACATATTCTATTCTTAAATACTTGAGTAGGATGTCATCACGATGTACACCTTTTGGATTATTTGCAGGTACTGCAGTTGGTACTTTTGAAGATCAAACAAATATTGTATTGCAAAATGCAACTCAAAATGGACGCCACACGCGTCTTGATATGAATTACTTAGTTGCGCTATCTCAAGATATTGTAAAAAATGAATCCATAAGAAAACAACTTCGTTTTTATCCTAATACCAGTATTTATAGAGCAGGAGAACAGTTGAGATATGTAGAGTATCACTATGAGAATAGCCGTAGAATGCATCATATTGTAGGAGTGCAACATTCAGAATATTTGCAAAAAGTGTTAGATCAAGCAAAAACAGGAGCTACTTTAGAGGTGCTTTCAAAATGTTTGGTTGATGATGAAATAGCACTAGAAGTTGCAACTGATTTTATAGAAGAACTCGTTGGGAGTCAATTATTAGTTAGTGAACTAGAACCTTCTGTTTCTGGTCCAGAGTTCACCGATCAGATCATTCCAGTATTAAAGAAACAACGTGATACAGATGAATTAATTGAAAAATTGGAAGAGGCGCAAAAAAGCATTGAGAAATTAGATGCTGATTTAGGAAATCCTTCAAATGATTATATAGATATTAGTACATCTTTAGAGACATTAAATACAGGATTTGAATTAAAATATTTGTTCCAGACAGATATGTCATTGATGCCTCAGAAAAATAACCTTAATAAACAAGTAATTTATAAGGTACGTAGAGCGATGCGATTACTCAATAGAATAACAGCCCCGCAAAAGGAAACTTATTTGTCGCAATTTAAATCTGCTTTTCAAGAACGATATGAAGATAGAGAAGTGCCTTTATCTCAAGCTCTAGATGTTGAATTAGGAATTGGTTTTCTTCAAAATAAAGACTCTGGAGATGTGAGTACACTTGTGGATGATATAATACTTCCAGGGAAACCATCAAATTTTGCTTCAAGAGATCTTACATTAAATTCAGTACATACTATTCTACATAAGAAGTTACTTACCTGTTTAAAAAATGACCAACAAATAGTAACACTTGTAGATGAAGACTTTAAAGATTTTGAAGAAAATTGGGATGATCTTCCCGATACTATTTCTACAATGATCGAAGTGATTAAAGTAGATGGGGAAGAACAGATAGTTATGTCAAGTGCAGGAGGATCAAGTGCTGCAAATTTACTAGGACGTTTTTGTCATAGCGATCCAGAGATTCATGAATATGTAAAAGAAATTATAACTGTAGAAAAGAAATGTAACCCAAATCAATTATTGGCAGAAATTGTACATCTTCCAGAATCAAGAGTAGGGAATATACTCATGAGACCTGCATTAAGAGATTATGAAATTCCTTATTTAGCAAAATCAGTGTTAGATAGAAAAGCACAATTGCCTATAGATGATTTAATGCTATCTGCAAAACGAGATCGTATGATTTTACGTTCAAAAAAGTATAATAAAGAAGTAATTCCTCATTTGACAAATGCGCATAATTATTCAAGTGGAGCATTGCCTATTTATCAATTCTTAGCAAATATGCAGAGTCAAAACAAAAGAAGCGGGATGAGTTTTAATTGGGGTGCATATGAAGGAGACTTTCCTTTTTTACCAAGAGTTGTGTATAAAGGAGTGATTCTTTCTGCAAAAACTTGGAATATTTCAAAGTCAGATATTTCGATTTTGCAAAATTCTCAAAAAGATTTGGGTAATTTTCAAGAGAATTTGGAACAGTTTATAGAAGAGAGACAGCTTCCGCAATTTGTTTTATTAAAAGAAAGCGATAATGAGTTGTTAATCAACCTAAAAAATAATACGAGCGTACAAATGTTGTTGTCAACAGTAAAAAAACGAATGAATTTTACACTAAAAGAGTTTTTACATTCAGATAAAGGTTTTGTTTCTAATGGGAAAGATGCCTTCACAAATCAAGTGATAGTATCTTTCTATAATGAATCTCTTTTAAAAGAACAATCAGATGTCTAATACGCAACGCACATTTATACCAGGAGATTCATGGGTATATTATAAAATATACACAGGAACTAAAACTTCAGATAGTATACTTACTCAAGGAATAAAGCCTATTGTAGAGACATTGACAGCCCAAGGGCATATTGATCAATGGTTCTTTATCAGATATGCAGATCCTAAACACCATATTAGAGTACGTTTTCATTGTAAGCATGAAGATGCTATAGGCGCTATTATGAAAACTGTTTATTCTGAATTATCCGCTTTCGCGAAAGCGGACTTAATCTGGAAACTACAGTTAGATACATACCAAAGAGAAATTGAACGATATGGAACAGATCATATAGAAGATGCAGAAAAGTTATTTTCTTATGAAAGTGATATGATTGTTCACTTTTTAGATATGGTAGATGGAGAAGAAGGGGAGGAACTTAGATGGCTTTTTGCAATACGTGCATTAGATAGAATGCTAACTGATTTTGGATATACTGAAGATGAAAAACTTACCTTTATGGAACGTCTCAAAACAGGATTTGGATTAGAATTTGGAATGAATAAATTCTTGAAAAAACAATTGGATGAAAAATTTAGAGCAAAACGAGAAAAAATAGCTTTCTTCATAAATTTTAAAGCAAAAGATAAGCCAGAATACCAACCGCTTTTGGAATTGCTTTCGTACAAAAGTGAAAAAAGTATAGCAATTATTGAATCCCTTAAAAAAACAGCTAATAGGAAGTTAATTGATAATTATCTAGGTAGTTATGCACACATGCTTATGAATAGAATGTTTAGATCAAAAAATAGATTACACGAGATGGTCGTATATGATCTTTTATATAGACATTATAAAATAGCTTGGGGTATCAGAACATTTAAGAATAAAAAGAAATAATTATAGTTTAAAAAACAGACGTATAGATTTTGAAGAAGTTTCCTTTTTATAAACAAGCAGATAGTAAAGATTGCGGACCTACGTGTCTCAAAATGATTGCTAAACATTATAAGAAGCCTATCCCTATTCAATTATTAAGAAGCTTAAGTGAGACCACAAGATCTGGTAGTAGTTTACTCGGAATTAGTAATGCTGCCGAAAAACTTGGTTTTAGAAGTTTGGGTGTAAAAATAACATTGGATCAACTTCAGGAAGAAGTTCCATTGCCATGTATACTACACTGGAATAAAAACCATTATGTAGTACTCTATAAAATTTCAAAAGGCATTTTTCATATTTCAGATCCAGCTCATGGTATTTTAAAATATACTAAAGAAGAATTTCTTAAATTTTGGATAGGTAATAATGCGACAGATACGACTGTAGAAGGAATTGCACTTTTACTAGAAACAACGCCTAAGTTTTACGAAGAGAACTTTGATGAAGAAAAAAAGAACTTTGGTTTTGCTTTTATCTTTAAATATGTATTTAGATATAAGAAGTTTATTATTCAATTAATTATTGGATTACTTGCAGGAAGTTTATTGCAAGTTGTTTTTCCATTCTTGACGCAAAGTGTCGTAGATGTAGGTATTAAGACAGGTGACATTCAATTTATTTATTTAATATTAATTGCGCAAGTTGCTTTGTTTATGGGTAGAACAGGTGTAGAAGTGATTCGGAGTTGGATTTTATTACACTTGAGTACACGTATTAATATCTCATTGATTTCAGATTTCTTTATTAAACTTATGAATCTGCCTATATCATTTTTTGATGTACGCATGACAGGAGATATCTTGCAACGTATCAATGACCATAGGCGTATAGAGCGTATTTTAACAACATCATCTTTGAACGTATTGTTCTCTATGGTAAATCTAGTTGTTTTTGGAGTGGTATTAGCATATTATAGTTTTCAAATTTTTGGAATCTTTTTATTAGGAAGTGTGCTCTATTTTTTCTGGATTGTTATTTTCCTTAAAAAGAGAGCAGATCTTGATTATAAACGCTTCTCACAAGTAAGTCAAGAACAAAGTAAAGTGATTGAACTTATCAATGGGATGCAAGAAATAAAGTTACATAATGCCGAAAAACAAAAACGATGGTCTTGGGAATTTATGCAAGCACGCCTTTTTAAAATCTCTATAGAAAGTCTTGCATTAGAACAGTATCAAAGTGTAGGTTCTGGATTTATAAATGAACTTAAAAATATTTTAATTACCATTTTATCTGCGACGCTTGTTATTAATGGAGATCTTCTATTGGGAGAAATGTTTGCTGTTACCTATATCGTAGGACAATTAAACTCTCCTATTTCACAATTGATAAGTTTTATAAGAGAACTACAGGATGCACGTATCTCCTTAGATCGTTTAGGAGAAATTCATAATAAAGAAGATGAAGAAGGAGGTGAGGATACAAAAATAACAGATATTCCAAAAGATGGAGACTTTGATATTAATGATATCTCATTTAGGTATATAGGATCTGATGTCAAGGTTCTTAATGGTTTGAGTTTAAAGATACCTGCCAATAAAGTGACAGCCATTGTAGGAGTAAGTGGTAGTGGTAAAACAACGCTCATGAAAATCTTACTTAAGTTTTATGAGCCTAACGAAGGGCAAATAAAAATTGGAAGCGCAGACTTACAAAATATCTCGCAATACTCATGGAGAGCTTCTTGTGGTGTTGTGATGCAAGAAGGATACGTTTTTAATGATACTATTGCAAACAATATAGCTGTAGGAGATGATTATGTAGATAAGAAAAAACTAGCCCATGCAGTTGATGTTGCAAATATCAAAGACTATATAGAGTCGTTACCATTATCTTATAACACAAAAATAGGGATGGAAGGCGTTGGATTAAGTACAGGGCAAAAACAACGTTTACTTATTGCTAGAGCTGTATATAAAGATCCT
>CAYYSK010000099.1:0-11470 GCA_964474345.1 uncultured Flavobacteriaceae bacterium | reverse complement strand
AAGAACCTTGTGTTTCTGGAATTTCTCCTCTTACAAGAGGTTTTACAATTCTACGCTTTTCTAATAATCCTTTTTGACTAGTTAAAAAACCAGTTCTGTATAATTCATTCTCACGTACATAATAAATCACTTTATAAAAAAAGACTGGTATCTGTACTATTATATTATTTACCTCTGTCACAAAATCAGGGTCACTATCTAATAATAATGGACCTGTCATCATAGAGATTTTAAGTGATTGTTTTACAACTTCATGATGCAATATATAATCTTCTATTTGCCGCCAGACACCTCTATTTAAACGATCTACTTGAGGTACTGCATTTGTGAAATAAAAAGTAGAAGCTGCTGCGCTTTTAGCAATTTCAATACTCTCTCCCCATTGTACATCTTCTCGTTTTGTTAAGTGACCTTTATCAAAATCACTTTTATAAGCACTATATAACTCTTTTCCTAATTGACATTCTTTAGGGATACGTTCATCTTTTTTCCAAGAATCACTTCCCCCTGAAAAGATATCTGCTCGTTTAATTTTTTTAAACAAAGAACCATTCAAATTTGTGGCCGTATAATATGGAAACTTCCTAAATGGACTCTGTAAAACACTATAATTAGAATATTCTAAATAATAATCTTCCAGTGAAAAACCTTGAATACTAAATTTCTGAATCTCTTGATAATCAATGGAAGGCACATTCACAATATGATCTCCTAAAAAATCAGGTAAATATGCCATAACATATCATTTTTAAACTAAAATTACTTTTAAAATTATTTATATTATTGATTTTCAATTAATATGATTACTAAATTACCCTTTCAATTTATGTATCTCTTCTTTAATCTGTTTTAATTGTATCAGTATAGTTTCATCTGTAATGTAATGTTCTAAAAAGCCAATTTGCAATAGTTCTACACTTATATACCTAGGACTATATAATTGTAGAAATACATCTTTGAACTTATTGACAATATCTAATTTAGTATTTGCTACAAAATCATTCTTAAAGAGTTGTAATGCATAGCTCGCTTCTGCAATCCCTATCCGAACCTCTAAGTCTACATTTGATGTGTCTTTAGTAGCAATGTCTTTATAAAGAGTAAGAATATGGGTTTTAACATCTTTTATTCCATAAAAGGTTTCACAAGTTTTTAAACGTTCTAGTAATGTTTCTTGCTCGTATAATTCTAGTATATGACCTATAAAAATCATATTAGTTAAAGAATCTAAACATTGAGCGTCATATATATCGTTAGAAATAAAGAAACTTTCTTTATAATTATCAAAAGATTTAGAAAGGTAATAGATCGCATCTTTATCTGCATTTTTAGCCTTTCTTTTAGACTTAGTATTCACATTTAGTTTCATAGAAGCAAACTTGTACGCATTTGCTATAATATTTATACGACCAGGATTTCTTCCTATAAGAGATAAAAATTCAATCTCTTGTAATTCTTCTTCTAATGTGTTTTTTTCAAATTTTCTAGTTTTAATAATACAATATTGTTCAAGAGCGCCTATAGAAAAAGTTCCTTTTCCATATTTAAAAAGTTCTTTAAATTTTTGACAAGCAACATCATATTCATCTAACTCATTATATATCAATGCTTCTTTTTCTAATACTACAGCATCAAGCAGATTTGATTTTTCTGCTTTCTCCATATACTTATTTAATCTTTCTAGAGTTTGTTTTCTGTTATTTTTACGATCTCTTATTGCGTTTAATAAATTGTCCATATCAGTATGTACCTGAGTATCGATAACATAATCTAATAAATCTTCTTTACTATGTTTTCTATTATTAAATGTATAAAACTGATTACCATAACATTGATAAGCTCCCCATGTATTTGTAGCACGATGATTTTGGAAGCAAGACAATCTTGCTTTTTGAACTGAAGTGCCAAAATTATACCCTTCCAACATGTTCTTATAAAAGGTTTCAGAAAAATCTTTTGCCGCTGCATCATCTACTGCCCAGCCAGAAACAATAATTGCTTTTACACCCATTTTTATTAGTTGTGTCCCGACATTTGCAGCCAAACGATATCTGTCTCTAGTATAAGATTCATCAACTTGGCTCATTGTGCCAGAATAACAACAATTTATAAATACAAATTCTGGCACATATCCTATTTGTCTTAATTTTTGAGGATCTATAAAAATACCATCTCCTATAGCAATACCGACCCTTTTATTTTCTAAGTCATAGAGCCCATGACCAGCAAAGTGCATAATCTTATATTGTTCGTTATAAAGTTCTGTGGTAATTGTTAAAGAAGAATCATTAATACACGGATAGATGTTATAATTATGTGAGTTTAATGTATTAGCCACCCATTCTGCTTCTGCTTTAGCTGCAGGAAGTTGCGGCAATGTTTCTTCATTATATATTGGATCTCCAATAATAAGTACTTTTTTATTATTATGACCTACTTGTTGGAAGCGCTCTATATCTGATGTTACTAGTTGTCTTATGAATGTAGATCCAACTGCAATAGGCGTATCATCTTTTTTTGAATGATGTAGTAACTCCCAAGGAATTTCTGCAGATTCTTTGTCAACCTTGATGATCAAATTCCCTTGATTTTTAAATACATCTTTAAAGCTATTAGGAATTAACATTTCAAACAATGTTTTTGACAAACGTCTATCCCAAGTTGATGTATGAGCTTGTTGTGATAGAAGGTGTTTTATGTCTTTAAAATCTATACCAATAAATTCTTCTTCAACACGTGCTAATCCATTAGATGCATAATATTTAAATCCTTCATCTACACCTTTTAATGAACGTTCATTTGTAATATGAAGATTAAACCAAGAGGTATATGTATTTGAAGTGAACGTTTGTTTTTTCTTAGCACCTGTTCTACGTACAATTCCTTTATTTAGTGTAAATGGTATACGATTGTCATCATATTTAATCTTGCTTAAAGAAAAATAAGCTTGACTCGTAATGGATTCATAATAGTTAATAATTTCAATATTAGTGATAGGCTTTAAACCTTGTATAGCCCCTTTTTCTTTTAAATACAAATTGGCTTTAGCTACACCTAATAAAATTCCTTTTAAGGATTCTTCTATCGGGAGTTTACCATATCCTATTCCCATGAGTATGAAAGAAACTCCTGATGCATATTTTTTAGCTTGTGGGAGTGTATAATTATCACGCATGAACATAGCATACTTTAATACGGCATTTTTCACAGTTTTAGAAAGTAAGAATTGTGTTAATGTCTCTGTTCTACCTAAACCACAAATAATAGCTCCTTTAGGTTGAGTTTCCAAATTAAAAAACACTTCACTTTCTCCAATTTTACCTGGGTAATAACCTATTCCCATACGTTGAGATAAACGCCCTTCTAGATATCCATCTAAAGCTTTTTCTGCGCTTAGTATAAGGTCCATAAAGAAATGCCCTACCATCACTGGATAATATGCCTCTTTTAGATCTCCATTGACAATCGTTACTTCAAAGGCATCAGATGTTACTTCTTTTTGTTTTTCTGTACCAAATACTGCATTTACTACTGCATCAGAATCTGCAAGAGGTTCAACATATTCATGTACATCTGTAAGTACTTCTTCACCTCTAGTATTTGAAGGTGGTTGTGTGTCTAGTTTATTAGTCTTTCCTCGTTCTAAAAGTTCCATAATACCATCAAACATAGATGGTTCATTAGCTAATTCACCGTGAGAAGTATTTGTATAGTATAAGTTATTACTCTTTAATAACTGTTTTGGAATACCTGTTCTCCAAGTAACACTACCATCTCCATGAGAGGTTGCTTTATAAATAAGTTTTTTATGTTTTGATAAAAATCTATTTTTATAAGAGTAATCACATACTGTTTTATCTGCTTTACCGCATACATAGTATATCTTTTCAAAAAAGTCACTTTTAGCTTCAGTATCTAATTCTTTTAAAAAGGCAAGTATATTACTTCTATAATCATTGAATTCTGACAGTGAATTCTTATTATCTGAGAGATCAGGCATTCGTTTTAAATTTGCCTTACTCTTTATTTTATTCCAAAATGTAGCTGTCCAAAATTTTCTTGTAGATATTTCTTCTACAGGTAATAATTCAAATACACCTGGAAATTTCCAAAAAATCTCTAACAAATCTTCTCGATCATTCCTAAAATCGATCATAGCAAGTTGCTTTACTCTTCTACTATGTCCTGTAAGAACTTCCATAATGAGATAGGATCCTAACCACGGTGTTCCTAACATTACAAATTTGTTTTTTGTAGGTTTTATAAAATCACCCCAAGTTTCTGGGAAGTCCATCATAAATTGTCTTGCAACAAGTCCTCCCATAGAATGTGCAACTATATGTACATTGACATTTCCTTTAAGCATTCTTTTTACAAGAGCTTCTAATCCAATAGCAGCTTCTGTTACAGATTTTCGCCAATCAAACTCATAGGAAACTACATCGTATTTTGAAGAGAAGTGATCTCCAAATTTTTTATAGAACTTTTCTACAATTCCAGATGCTTTTACATTTTTTGCATCTACAGCAAGCTTATCTACAATAGCTCCTTTGTTAAGCGCTCGCATTTGTATCCATTGATCTTTGCCTCTTGAACTAAGAGTAGATCCCATAATACCTGGAATTAAAATTAAGATATCTCTAGTAATATCTTCTAGTTTTGGTTCTGTGTAGGTTATTCCTGACAAGGATAATTTATCCAATAAAATACCACGTTGACCATTTGCATACACCTCTTTAGTGTATAGGTTCTTGTTAGTATTTCCAGTAGGTACTAAAACTTGTAAAATAGCATCACAAGAGTTTTTATTTTTAAAATAGTTAAAGTGATTTGTTTCACTATCTCTAGATCTAAATGTATAAAAACCGTCTACGCGTTTAACTCCATGTGTCATACTACTTGTATCTACAACAAGGTCATTTGCCGCTCTATAGAATAGATTAGCTAGTATTACTTTAAGTGAGTCAAAAGTGACACCTCCTACTTCTGCATCTCCTATAATATTATATAAATCACTCTCTACGCTAGTGTCTGCAGCATTAAGCATTTTTTGGAATAATGATCCAGGTATCATACTATTTAATCCTGGTAAAACGTCTGGATCATCTTTTTGACTTATAAGCTCTAGTAAAAATGATTTTACAACTCCATATAATGGATTTTTAATTCCGAATGCTAACGAAATTGTATTTAATAAGAGATTGAAAAAATGATCTACTCGTTGCGATAAAATAGTAGTTCCACTTGCTGGAGCAGCAACACGAACAATTTTATTCACTGTGATTTGTTTTTTAAGTGCAAGTTTGTTGATTGCTGCTATTAGGTCATATTCTTGTATTTCGTTATTTCCTTCTGCAATTGCTTTTTCTTTTTTCTTAAGAAAAATATCTTGTTCATTCTTACTAAAACCAACTTCATGATTTTCATTATTATTATAATCACATTTTGCCAGAATATCGGCAATAAGGCCTCCTCGAGAATGACTCATGATATC
Organism: uncultured Flavobacteriaceae bacterium; assembly: GCA_964474345.1. Classification (GTDB taxonomy): domain Bacteria; phylum Bacteroidota; class Bacteroidia; order Flavobacteriales; family Flavobacteriaceae; genus Dokdonia. The sequence continues at coordinate 5,976 of CAYYSK010000099.1, read as the reverse complement.
CAAACTACACTTATTTGGACATGCTTCTAAAAAGTCTAATGCATTTTGAAGAGGACTTTCTGACAATGTATAATGATCAAAAGCAATCACATTCTCTTTATATCTATTTAAAATAGCTCCCCAAGTATCTGTATCATTAAGCTGGGAGAATGCATCTATTGATGAAGAAATTGTCCCATGTATAAGTAATAAGTAATGATCTTGATTTGGATTTTCTTTAAAAGGGAGCCTTTTAAAATCATTATCTATGATATATAACCCTGGATTAGGTTGAATTTTCTTATCATATTTTTTGCCAAGTGCAGTCATTGTAGTAGCTGCAATAGGGTTTTTTGGGCTAAAAATGCTAAAAAACTTAACAACAGTTTGTTTTATAGATCCTCTTGTATCGCCTTGTGATGATATTTGAGTTTCAAAGACATAATCATCATCTGTAACTGAACGCTTTTTAAGAATTCGTTCGTCATAAATCTCTTGTATATCTTCCGGATGCCCTATCCATTCTGTATTATCTGTAAATTGTAATACAACTAAATCGTTGTCTTTAAAATCAACTTTAACTTCTTTACTATCAGATCGCGTAGTAGAAAGCTCTATATGTTCTTTTAATTCAAAATTGGAAGTAATTTCAGGAGCTAATGAAATATTAATTTCATTTACATCTCTCCTATTTCCGTATAATTTTGCTTTTTTAGTCATGGAATAGCGTTTATATATCTCAATAAATTTTTATCAATGAATTATATAGATAAGTCTATGATATACATAGATTCATCTATTATTGCATTTATATTTTTGTGGGAATTAATTTTAATTACAGGGAGTTTAAATATACAAAAAATAACGTTTCCTTTTCTAAAATAAAATCACAACATATTGTAAAGCACCTCTTTATATTCTTTTCTTTTTAAAACTCATAATATGTATATCCTTTTTATAAAGGAATACCCTTTATTTGGTATTCTTCTAGAAATTGCTTTCGCGAAAGCGTATCTCTTAAAAATCATGCTATTTTTATAACATGGAGATTTCTTATAGTGATATATTATTTCATTTTATTTCAAAAACAGTTAACCTATCATCTGAAGATAAACATCGTATTCAAGAAATACTAACTCTAGAAGCATATGATAAACATACTGTAATCATACAAGAAGGGCAAGTATGTAAACGTTTACGTTTTGTAGTTTCAGGAATTTATAGAGTATATCGAATTGAAAATGGGAAAGAAATCACTAGTTATTTTAATTATGAATCTAGAAACCCATTTGTTGCTTCATTTATAAGTCTTTTAACAGCCTCTCCAAGTAAAGAAATTGTTGAATGTATACACCCTGGAAAATTAATTTCTATCTCTTATCAGGATTGGGTGTCTTTATATGATATAAGCTCAACACTAAATACATACGGAAGGCGTATGGCAGAATTTAATTATGTATTGGCTATGGAGCGCATAGAATCTTTACAATATAAGAGTGCTACCGATAGATATACTTCTTTTATCAAACTCTACCCTTCTCTATTGAACCTAATTCCGCATCATTATATAGCATCTTATATAGGGGTAACTCCAGAATCTTTGAGTCGCATACGTAAACAATCATAAACTAACTCAAAATCTTACCATACATCAATGCATTAAAATATCATAGTTCGCACCTTTAAACTATGAAAAACAGACATATATATAAAGAGTGGCTTGCACTTACTGATGGTATAGATCAATCTATTGCTATTGCATGTTTTAAAGAAGTAGAACAACAATATAGGTTACCAAGTAGGTATTATCATACTATACAACACGTATGTGAATTATTCAAACTCATTAAAGCATCAAACATTTCAACTATTGAAAAGCAAATCTTAACACAGGCCGCTTTATTCCATGATGTAATATACATTCCTAGGGCTAAGAACAACGAGTTACAAAGTGCAAAATTTGCTACTACTTGGTTACAAAAACTAGGAATAGATAAGAATAAGAGAGCATCTATTTATGAACTAATTATAGCTACATCCCATCATACATCAGATGATTTATTAACTCAACTTTTTTTAGATATGGATCTTTCTATTCTTGGGTCTTCTCCAAGGAAATATAAAGAATACAATATTTCTATTAGAAAAGAATACTCTAGAATACCGCTATTACTTTATAAACGAGGGCGCAAACGATTTTTACAGTATACTCTTGATAAGACTCATATCTTTTATACTGAGAACTACAGACATATATATGAAGAACAAGCTCGTATTAATATTCAAGAAGAATTAAACGCTTTATAAAATGATATATACATGCTCTTATATTAAAACCTATTCTGTCATCGAAATAAAAAATTTCTTTTCCGAAGCTGAATGTGAACAATTATTAACCTCTAGAATACAGCGATTTGAAAAAGCAAATAGCCATTATCCTGAATATTATCGTAACAACGATCGATATGTCGAAGATTCACCGGCATTAGCAAATCGATTATTTACAAAACTTCAAAAATATTCACATAAGCGTCATTTTTCTGAAATGATATCTCTTAATGAACGTATTCGGTTTTGTAGATATCAGAAGGAGCAATCTTTCTCTATACATCAAGACGGGATCTACTACCCTAATGAATTGCAAGCATCAAAATATACTTTTTTATTATACCTGAATGATGATTTTGAAGGAGGCACAACCGAGTTTTATAATTCTAAAACTGATAAAACACCTATCAAAAGTATTCAACCCCAAAAAGGATCACTTATCATATTTGATCATCGTATTTGGCATAAAGGGAGTATAATTACAAATGGAAACAAATACATCTTACGATCAGATGTTATTGTGTCAGCATCAACAGGAAACACGCATCATCAAGGTTATATATGGAGTTTAACACAATTAAATACTTCAACTTTTATAAGTTGTGGACGTGATAGGTATATAAAAATATGGAATACAAATTTGGAATTACAAAAGGCATTTAAAGTACACGATAAATCTGTTATTAAAGTACTTCATATTGATGAAAATCACTTTATGTCCTGCTCTAGAGACTTTACCATCAAAAAATGGAATACAAATGGAGAAGTTTTAGATTGTTTACGCTTTCGCGAAATGATTACATCGTTACATACATATTCTAATGATATAATCATTGCTGGAGGAACAAGCGGAACTTTATATCTCATATCTAAAAAATTATCCATTATAGATACTCTAAAAGTACATGCCAATTGGATTTGGGATCTTATAGTACTACCTGATCAGCGTATTATAAGTTGCTGTGAAGACGGAACCATTCGTATCACTAACATAAAATCTAAAACATCACAGCATTTATACACACACAAAACTTCTTTATTTTGTATGTATTATAAGGGTAACATATTGTATGTAGGTACCAGAGACGGAAACGTTTTACATTTAAATATTATTTCTAAAAATAGAACGATCTATAAAATACATCAAGATGGTATAAGGTCAATTCTTTTATACAAAGAAGCATTACTCACTTGTGGAGAAGATAATTGTGTGATAACTACAAACATCCATTCTAAGGAATCTCAAAAATATATACAAACAACTAATTTTATACAGGATTTTTTAATTTTAAACGGCACTTTATATGCAGCAGGTTATGATGGATGTATCATACAGAAAAGAATGTTGCCAGAGTTTTATAGTTGATTCTTTTATATGTTTTCGCGAAAGCGTATAAAGAAACATTTTCATATAACTAATACGCTACTTTTCTTCCCATAAATCTTAGTGAGTTACCTATCTTGCATACCTTATGAATAGTAGTCCAGAAGTCACTTTAGAAGTAGTACGAAAACACATCCATCAGATGTATGAAATAACTGATTCAGATTGGGATTTCTTTTCCTCTAAACTTACTAGACGAGATATTCCTAAAAAGACTATTTTTTTGGGGTTAGGAACTATAGAAAATCATATTTCATTTATTGTATCAGGTATTGTACGGCTTTATATTCCAAAACCAGATCCAACGAAGGAGATCACGTTTGGTTTTAGTTTTAAGGAACAGTTTATTAGTGCTTATGATTCTTTTTTAACTCGTAAACCATCATTATACGAATTAGAAACACTTACAAACACTACTATTTTAAGTATTACATATGATGATTTACAAGAAGTTTATAAAACAACTCAAATTGGAAATTTAATAGGAAGACTCACTGCAGAACGTTTATTTTTAATAAAATCAAAAAGAGAACAAACCTTACTTAATTATACTGCAGAACAACGATATCTAGATGTTTTTAAAGACCGTCCTGAAGTTATTAAAGAAATTCCTTTAAAATATATCAGCTCATATATAGGAGTTACACCACAAGCCTTAAGTCGTATTAGGAAACGTATTAGTTAACCTAGGTTCATTGCTCGCATATACTGCTGTGAGTACCTTTGAAAAAAAAGAGATGGCTATACTTATTTTAGTTTGTGTCTTGTGGTATTCAAGCTTGTTTTTTCAATCATTTTTTCTACATAGATATGCAGCGCATCAAACCTATACGATGTCAAAAACAGTAGAAAAGATCACATTTATACTAACATGGATTTGCCAAGGACCGAGTTACCTCAGTGCTTATGGTTATGGTATTATGCATCGTATGCATCACGCTTATACAGATACAGAAAAAGATCCGCATTCACCTAAATATGACAATAGTCTTTTCTCAATGATGTGGAAAACAAAAAATATCTATCAAGACATTAATAATAAACGAATAACAGTACATCAAAAATTCACAAAAAACATTCCACAGTGGAAACGTTTTGACCAGTTTGCTGGATCACGTGGTTCAAGAGTTTTTTGGATGATTACGTATACTCTTTTGTTTGCACTTTTAGTTACTTCTTGGTGGCAATGGTTATTACTTCCTGTATTATTCCTTATGGCTCCTATCCATGGTGTTATTATAAATTGGTTTGGACACATCTATGGCTATGTTAACTTCAAAACTACGGATACTTCAAAAAACTTATTCCGATTTGATTTTTTAATGATGGGTGAAGGATATCATAATAATCATCATAAACATAGTACTAGAGCAAATTTTGGAGGGATACATTGGTATGAAATAGACGTCACTTATCTTATTATGCGATTACTTGATAAAATAGGTGTTATCCAACTTAAAATGAGCACTATTAAGGTTTAAATAACTTTACTATTATATATCAACATCATCCAATCTTAATCGTTTTGACACTTCAATATCTTTAGGTATGTACGGGTGTTCTTCAGGGACCATAAGTTCATCAAGATCATTATTTAGTACATGCCTATGTTGCGTTGCAACAAAATCAGAGATATCCTCTATTTCAAGAATATCATCGTTTGCGTAAGCTGCAATTTCTTCATTACGTATTCCTAATTGAATGGCTCTTCGTTCTAATTTGGTTCCATAGGGATCATGATCGGGATCCCATTGCAAACGTACATTTGAATTTTGTACAGCTTCTTGCCAATTTTCTTGTGTATGGTAAATAGTTTCTTGATAATTTGAATATACTGCTTTGAACAGATATCGTTCAAACGCTTCTCTTTTCAAGTGAATCGCCAATATTACTTCTTGTCCTTCTTTTTTACCCCATCCATTACGATACATCATCCAAAGAAAATTAGGTTTGATCCACGTCATTCTAGTCAGTTTAAATGGCCCACCAAAAAATTGATTCCTAAAGGCAAAATTACCAATAGCAGGTCTATAAGATTGATATACGATTACTTTTTTTTCATCGTATTGTGCCATAATATGATGACCTATTTGCGGCCATTGTTTTAATTGTTCTTTATAAGGTTTTATACTTAGTTTCATTGTTATATTATTTTACTAAATCTTGAGATTAAAACTTCTATATCCTCATATTTTACTAATTGTTTTTTCCATTCATTTGGAATAGCATCTATTCCGTAATATACTCCAGCTAACCCTCCGGTAATTGCGGCGGTTGTATCTGTA
>CAYYSK010000098.1:0-11546 GCA_964474345.1 uncultured Flavobacteriaceae bacterium | reverse complement strand
GTTTATTGTCGTTTTGCACTTCATTACGAAGTTCTAATGCATAATTCGGATTAAAGTTATGCGAAGAGATACCTAAAAAGTGTATAGAGAATTACGATTGGAATGAAAAAGAGAAATATCAATATTTTTTTGAAATAAAAAATGATGGGGCGTTTACAATTCATACCCTACCTGAATTTGAGCTTGCTCCACAATATGGTGCAATGTGGGAATCATATTATGTATGGGTATTATACAAGTGAATATTAATAACTAAAGAAAGTAAACTGTTCCGGGGCAAGCCTCGGGGTATTAAACCCTTTGGCGGCGCCAATAAAGGAATCTCTTAAATATATGCTTTCGCGAAAGCATGTAATTATAAAAAATTACGACTAAAAAAGAATATTAATAAGATCCCAGTCATTTATGGGATGAAAGTAAAGACTATTGAATAAAAGAATCACAATTGCAGGTTTAGGATGGTTAGGAAATGCATTTGCATCTACACTCATAAGTCATGGATATATTGTAAAAGGAAGTGTTACAGATAGCAATAAAGCGCAAGAAATTACTGAGAGAGGAATTCCTGCTTTCCCATTAGTTTTAACAGAAGGAGGAGTTACCGGTAAAGTAGAGAGTTTATTATCAGATACAGATGTATTAGTCATCATGATTCCACCAGGGTTACGTAGGAATACAGGAGCTAATTATGCATTAAAAATGGCTCATTTTTTACATCAGATAGAGCAATCCTCTATTACAAAAGTAATCTTAGTAAGTAGCACGTCTGTATATGATAATCATCAGGGCCATGTAACTGAAAAAGATATACCTGAGCCACAAAGTAATGCTGCAAAACAACTTTATGATGTAGAACAAATATTTTTTAATACGCCTGCATTTAATACTACTATTGTACGTTTTGGAGGATTGTTTGGTGGTAATCGTAATCCTGTACGTTTTCTAGCAGGAAGAAAAGGACTGAGTAATGGGAATGCTCCTGTAAATATGATACATCGAGAAGATTGTGTGGGAATTCTTTTATCCATTATACAAAAGAATGTTTTTGGACATATGTTTAATGCAGTAGCGCCCCAACATCCTACAAAACAGGAGTATTATAAAGCGCAGGCAGAAAAGTTGGACTTAGAAGCTCCAGAATATAACATAGAAGGAGATACTGTATTTAAACAGGTAGATAGTGTGCGTATAGATAGTGTATTGGACTATACGTTTAAAGTGACATTATAATCTTTAGATTCTCTTAAGTACTAAGCTGTTATTTTATTAGTTTATATTTCTCTTTACGAGTATAACGTTTTATTATAAAGAAAAACCACCTCAATATTGGGGTGGTTTTTTTCGATTATGCTTCGCATATATTCTTGGTATCTATTTTATATTACCAAATACGAACACGTTTTTCTGGTGCTAAGTACATTGGATCTCCTTCTTTAATACCAAAAGCTTCATAAAATGCATCTATGTTTAGAAGCGGTTGTATTGCACGTATCTGACCAGGTGAATGAGGATCCGTTTTTACTTGAGTACGTACTGCTTCATCACGAGCTTTTGTTCTCCATACTGTTGCCCAAGACATAAAGAAACGTTGTTCTGCAGTAAATCCATCGATATCATCTGGACGACCGTTTTCTTTAATAAATTTTTGAAGTCCATCATATGCTCCAAGAACACCTCCTAAATCTCCAATGTTTTCACCTAGAGTAAATTTTCCATTGACAAATACACTATCTAAAACTTCCAGATTGCTATACTGCTCAGCAAGTGCATTTCCTCTTTCTGTAAATGCAGTGAGATCGTTTTCTGTCCACCAATTTTTTAGATTTCCATCACTATCAAAACGAGCTCCACTGTCATCAAAAGCATGAGAAATCTCATGGCCTATAACAGCTCCGATTCCTCCATAATTTACAGCCTCATCTGCTGTATAATTATAAAAAGGTGGTTGTAAGATAGCCGCTGGAAATACAATTTCATTATTTAATGGGTTAAAGTATGCATTTACTGTTTGTGGAGACATTCCCCATCTTGATTTATCAACAGGTTCTCCTATTTCTGCATAGTTTTTTGCTTGCCCCCATGTACCTACAGCAGTCATGTTTTCAAAATACGTTTTATCTGCAGATACTTTCATAGTACTATAGTCCTCCCATTTGTTTGGATATGCAATTTTTACAGTAAACTTATCAAGTTTTTCAATAGCTTTTGTTTTTGTTTCTGCCCCCATCCAATCTAAATTTTGAATTCGAGCTTTATAAGCTTCAATTACATTTTTGATCATTGTTTCTGCACTTGCTTTTGCTTCTGGTGGAAACTTAGCATCGACATATAGTTGACCTAAAGCTTCTCCTACAGTCCCATTTACAGTAGCTAGCGCACGCTCATTAGCAGCACGTTGTTGTTTTGCACCACTTAAATACTTGCTATAAAACTCCCAATTTGCAGTTTCTATATCTGTAGTTAATAAGTCAGAAGCACTATTGAACGTATCCCAGCGTACTAATGTTTTAATATCTTCTATAGGTGTTTCTTTTAAAAATGTATTTAAAGCTCCTACATATCTTAATTGTGAAACAATAAGTGTGTCAAACTTTTTTGTGATTCCTAAATCAGAAATCATCTTTTTTAAGTCTATAGAAGCAAGCATAGCGTCTGCTTCATCTAGAGAGCGAGGATTATTAAAGTTTCTTGCATCACGGCTTTCTACTTTATCAAGGCGTGGTTCAGCAAGTGCTGTTTCCATGGCTAGAATTTTTTTGGAAGCAGCTATAGCATTTGCTTCACTATCTCCTAGCATTTGCAACATACGAGCAACGTGTTTCTTATATTCTTCACGTATTTCTTTAGACTTTGAATCTTGCTCTAAGTAGTAATCTCTATCCGGTAATCCAAGACCATTTCCTCCTAGATATACAGCATTCATTGCACTGTTATTTAGATCTGCTTGTACTCCTAGACCTATAAATGGAGAACTTACTGCTGGATTTGTAGAAAGTACTGTTTGTAAATCTGCGAGATTCTTTATGCCTTCTATCTCTTTTAAGGCTGGCATAATAGGAGTGATACCTGCTTTATTACGAGCAATAGTATCTAGTTTTGTGTCAAAAATGGCAAGTGCTTTTGCTTGATCAGAATCAGCACTATATTTTCCACTAGCTTTAGCTTTGGCTATTATTTCTAACACATCTGCATTTGTAGATTTACGTAATACACTAAATCCTCCCCAACTTGTACGATCAGCAGGGATTTCTGTGTTTTTCATCCAACTACCGTTTACATAGTTGTAAAAGTCATTTTTTGGACTTACTGAAGTGTCCATGTTCTCTAGAACAATTCCGGGTATTTTCTCTGTAACGGTCGCTATTTCTTCTCCTGTGGATTCTTGCTTACAACTTGTAAAAGCAATAGCACAAGAAGCTAAAATAACGGCAGATTTTATTAGTTTCATACTGTTTTAAATTTCTTGATTATGGTAAATAAGACGTGATTTTTCCTGTATTGTTACAGCGAAAATACAAAAGTATATATTGATCTATTTTCTAAAAATATAACGCCCTAATTTTTAAGGATTTTCTGAATTTGTAAATTGTCCCATTCCTTTTTCATACTTGTAATTTCAGATACATTTTCATTAGGAATAGCAATAGATAATACATAGTATTTTGCTTTCCAAACGCCATCTACTTTTTTTACTACTCCAGAGCCTCTACAGATTCCCATCTGTGTTTTAAAATGTTCATCAAACTAAGCTGTATCTTCCTATGTGTCTAGATAAATAGTACGTTCTAAGGTTGTAAATGTCCAAGCTTTACCCTTGTCAAAGTATGGTTTGGAAAAAGCTCTAAATTCTGAATTTTGCCAGTTTTCTGTAGCATCTGTTCCTATAAATACAGTATCTGCAGCAGCTTTGTATCAAGATACTAGCATAGCATCTATGGTATTTTTGTGTGAATTTTGACTTATAAGTGTTGTAGAGAGTCCTATGAATATTAAAAATAAGTAATTGCGCATTATTGTTGGGTTTTATAAATTTCTATAGGAGGCTTCCCTCTAGGAGTTAGTTTTTGAGTATTGGAATTTATTATTTTATCAAAATTCTCTTTAATTTCTTTTTCAATTTCTTCTGGAGTTAGAGCAAAATTTTGATTTATCTGCGTATTTAAATTTTGAAAAGCATTTTTGAGACTTACTACGGCGGTAGCTATTTCTTGAGCATTTGGATCGCTTTTTTGAGCATAATTATTCAGAACTTTTAATTGAGTTTCCAGTGTGAGTAATCGCGCTTTTATAGCAGGTTTTCTTAATTCAATTGGAATAGGCTCTATTAAATTTTCTTCTTCTTGGGCCGTTTCTAAACCATTAAATGAAGGAATGATATTTTGTAATTGAATTTTAAGTAAACCTAAAGATACATCCTGTAAGCTATCAAGCCTTTTGGAAACCGTTTGATATAGTTTCCAACCCTTGACAGTTTTCTGTGCTTTAGGAATAAGACGTAATGAAGGTTTTAACCCAGTAGCTATAGGAATATGTAACGTGTCTATTGTAGAAGTAAGAACTAGTTCTTGAGTCTCCTTTTGAGTCTCTTTTTTGCAAGCAATTAAAAAAAAGAAAATACTTAATAAATATATAAGAGTACGCAGTTTCATAAGGAATTAGAAAATTGATAGACAAAAGTAGCGTAAATCGTAATATACAAGAAAAATTTATGATTAAGTTTGCTTTTTATACGCTTTCGCGAAAGCATACTTTTACTAAAAAACAATTACATGAAATCAAGAATACTTATAATAGGAGCTTGCGGGCAAATAGGAACAGAACTTACATTAGCATTAAGTAAGCGTTTTGGAAAAGATAAAATTGTAGCAAGTGATATAAGAGAGGGAAATGAATTAATGATGAAAAATGCTCATTTTGAATTGCTTGATGCTACAGATTTGAAAGCTGTAGAAGATGTTGTTTTTAGATATAAAATTGATACCGTATACTTAATGGCTGCAATGTTAAGTGCGATTGCAGAGCGTTTCCCTGCAAAGGCTTGGAATCTTAATATGAATTCTCTTTTTCATATACTTAATCTGGCCAAAGATGGAAAGGTTAAAAAAGTATTTTGGCCTTCCAGTATTGCTGTTTTTGGAGAAACAACTCCCGCTCAAAATACTCCGCAAACTACGGTTATGGAACCGTCTACTGTATATGGTATTTCTAAACAAACAGGAGAACGTTGGTGTGAGTATTATTATAATAAATATGGAGTAGATGTACGCAGTATTCGTTATCCAGGATTGATAAGTTACACTACTGAACCTGGTGGAGGAACAACAGATTATGCTGTAGACATTTATCATAGAGCATTAAAACATGGGCAATACCGATGTTTCTTAAAAGAAGGTACTGTTCTTCCTATGATGTACATGGATGATGCAATTAAAGCAACAATTGCTATCATGGATGCAAAAGATAATGCTATTAAAATACGATCTTCATATAATCTAGCAGCGGTAAGTTATGCTCCAGAAGATGTTAGTGCAAGTATACAAAAACATATTCCTGATTTTGAAATTATATATGAACCTGATTTTAGACAATCTATTGCTGATACGTGGCCACAAAGTATAGATGATAGTGAAGCTCGAAAAGATTGGGGTTGGTCACATAGTTTTGGTCTTGAAGAGATTACAAAAGTGATGCTGGATAATCTTAAGGATAGATATACTAAATAATTAAAAGCGGTTCTTTTAAAAAGTAACTCTAAAACTTACATTAGGAGTAATCCCTAGTGATGTATTATCAATTCTAGAGATAGAATCGTCATCATTTACAATAAAGAAGGTATTCAGAATATTTTTCCTGTTTAAGATATTCCAAACAGAGACTCCAATTTTTCCTTTTATTTTTCCTTTTAGAGGAAATGCATATGTAGATGAAAAATCGGTTCTTATATAGTCATTTACACGCTCATTATTAGGTGGTCCATATATAATTGTTCCTGTGGATGGAGAACTTCCTTCCGGTAATGTAGTTACAACACCTGATCGCCAATTAACTCCTAAGGCGAATTTTAAGTTATCACCTAAACTATAGGTCCCTGCAAAGGTAAGTGCGTGTGTTATATCTGCATTATTAGGAAAAGGATTTCCGTCGTTTAAAGAATCAAATTGATAATCGTTTTCACTAAAAGAATAACTTAACCAAGTACTTATATTTCTATATCGCTTATTAACTAGAAAATCAATTCCTCTTACTTCATAATCTCCAATAGCATTTACAAACTGAAATTGATTTTGAAAACCTTGACTTCGAGATGTAATTCCATCTACTTTTTTAAGATATCCCTCAGCACTAATAAGTAATTTGTTTTTGTTGTATTGTAAACCAACTGATGCTTGTTTACTTTTTATAATAGGGATAGATGTTTCATTTGCAAGTATCCAACGCCTATTTTCAACACCTAAAAAATCATTTTGCCTATCTATAACTTGTGAAGTAGTTTGACTTTTTAATTCTCCTAATATTTCCAGTTTAAAAGATTTAAAAAACTCCTGATTAAAACTTAATCTCGGTTCAATAATAGTTCTATTAAATTTTTCAAAATAATTACCTCGTAGTCCTGTTTTTAAATTTGTTTTTTTTGATTTTGATGTTAGAAATAATTCACTATAAAGAGCATGACTTCGTAAGACTTCTTTAACATTACTTCTAAAGGGAGGGTTATCTATGTCTTCCAGATTTGTAATACCTACTTCAAAAAATTGATACCCATTAATCCACTTGATACCACTACGAGGGATATAGATTGTGTTTAATTTTACGCCAGTATCCAAAACTTCATTTGTTTGGTTTAAACGTTGATTATTTAGGATATCTGCATTTGTTGCATCCAGTGTATAAAAAGATCCATATAACTGTATATCACTCGTAAATTTAGAACTCCAATCTCTACTGTATGTGAATCCTGTTGCTAAATTACGTTGTGTAAGACCACTACTAGATGTTTCTATTGTATTTAAAATGGTAGTTTCTTCTAAATAATCTAGTGTATTAAAAATAGAAGTAAAATTAAGACGCAATCTATCTTTTTTTGTAATATCATATAGGAGTTTAACTCCTATATCAGAAAAATAAAATACCTCATCTCTTATAATAGTTTGGTCAGTATCTGATCTATTATTTGTAATTTCAGTATTTTGGAAAATACGATCAAAGTATTGCGTAAAAGTAGGTGTTTGAAGAACATCTGTAATAGATCTTCGAGCAGATAATTGGAGTTCTAATTTATCTGATATTGGGATTTTTGAAATTCCATTTATATCAATAAAATTAACTCCTAATCCTCCAGAAAAAGTATCATTTATAGTTTCATCTAGTTGTATGTCTATGACACTTGAAACGCCATCTCCATATATAGCACTTGTACCATTTTTTGCAATAAATACATTTTTTGCTAGATGTGGATTAAAAGCTGATATTAAACCAAAAAAGTGTCCAGATTGGTACACTTTAACTCCATCCCATAAGATAAGGTTTTGATCATGAGTGCCTCCTCTTATATTAATGTTTGAGACTGTTTCATCAATACTTAATATACTAGGCAAGGCTTGTATAGTCTGTAGTATATCAGGTTCAATAAGTCCAGGTAAAATCCCAAAATCATCAGGCTTTATAATGATAGCACTTGTATTACTTGTTGAAATACCTGAAGTTAAATAATTTTTTATGTATACCTCTTTAAGTAATTGACTTGTAAGGCCATCTTCTTGTTTTTTTTTTATGGCTATAAACCGATCGTCTATAGTTTCAAATTTCAAACGTGTGTTTTCCTCTAAAATAAATAAAACCTCTTTCAAGGTTAAATTGTCTTCAGGAATAATACATGTTTTATTGAGTATTGTGTCGTCAGCATAAGAAAAACGAATGTCATAGCGAGACTCTATAAGCCCAAGGATATAGGAAAGAGATTGTTTTTTAGTTTCTTCTTTGGTTTGAGAGAGGGTTTTTGAGAAACTAAAAAGGACAATAATAAAAAAGAGAATGAGTTTATTTTTGTTATTCACTCTTTAAAGTTATCATTCGATTTGTTCTTGTATACTTCAAATTTAGCGGTAAGGTAATTGATTTTAACGCAATATTCATATTATCGTGAATAAAACTTCCTGTAAAGAGTTGATCAGTATTTATTTCTTCAAGATGAATAGTAATATCATATTGCCTTTCAAACTCGGCTATTATTGTACTATATGGCATACTTCTGAATGAACTTATATTGTTAATCCAAGATGGATTTTGTTGTGTTATTTTTGTTTGATTGGATATGCCATCCATATGAGTATAGCGGTCTCCTTCTTTTAAAAGAAAAGATTTTCCATTATGATCTACACGGACAATACCTTCATAGCATATAACTTCAAATAATTCTTGACGATCTTTAACTACAAATTCAGTACCTATTACTGTAACAACTCCTGAAGCTGTTTTGACATTAAATGTAGTTCCTTTCTCTACTTTAAAGTAAGCTTCTCCTTCTAATTGGACTTCTCGATTTGTGTCCCATTCATTATCATCATATGTTAATGATGATAATGCGTTAATTGATACACTAGAATTGTCTGGTAACTTTAGTGTTTGTTTTTGACTAGCAAGAGTTGATATTTTGGTATTTTGTATAGAGAAAGAATAGTATATGCCAAAAAGAACTAAGATTGCAGCAGCAATAGAAGATAAAGGTCTCAACCAATTCTTCTTTTTCTGTTTTGCATCTATGATTTTTTCTATTTTTTCAAATTCAGAATTTGTGTCAAATGAATCTGCTTTAAAATAGTGCACACTATTAGAAATACGAAGTAAATCTTCATAATCATCTAAATCCTTAAAAAGCGCTAACTCTTTAGGATCAAGTTCATTATCTAACCACTTTTTTATTAATTCTTCTCTTTTCATAATGTGTCTTCATATAATATAACAACTAAAACTTAAAAACCCCTACCCTATATATTATAATTCTTTAATATCTTCTTTTAGTTTTTTTAATGCTCCGTAAATTCGTTTCTCTACAGCTTTTGTGCTAATGCCTAAAAGCAGAGCAATTTCTTTATGTTTTTTACCTTCAATTCTATTTAATAAGAAAGCAACGCGTTGTGCTTCGGTTAAATTTGATATTGCTTTTTGTAATTTTTGAGAATATTCGTGCTCTTCTAATAAAAATTCAGGATTTTCATTAGTATGTGATCTTGATTTTTTTTGTTGAAATTTTAAAACAACTTTTTGGTGTTTTACCTCATTAAGCATTAAATTGTTCCCAACAGTAAACACATAATTTTTAGCTTTGTCTGGAGTAATATTTTTACAATTTTCCCAGACTTTTATAAAAGCTTCTTGTACTTTATCTTTTGGATTTAAATGATTTCCAAATTTATAATATAAGAATGAGTGTAAGTCTTCCGCATGTTTCTTAAAGAAATTGGAAAACAACACTTTATCACATATGTTCTTATGTAAATTTTTACTCATAGGAAGGTGTCAGGGAGTCAAAATACAAATTTATGTTACATTTTAGGAATGTAAAGGTAGGAGTTTTTATAGCTTAATTGTTTTAGATATGTAGTATCATACTGCAATTGTTTACAAATAAAGGGATCAAACCTAATTTTTTGTAATTTTAAACATTTATGAAAATATCATTTAATTTTAACATTTCATTTCTATGGATCTTTTTCCTGATGGCCTTTATTGTGTCTTGTCAGCAAGAAGAAACAGAAATTACAAACCCTAGTAATGAAGAAGTTATCGATGTAAATTCTAATTTGGCATTGCTGTTATTACAAACATCATTAAACGATGGTTCATTAGATGACGTATTAGACGGAGCTAGCTGTATAGAAATTAATCTTCCAGTAACTGTTACAGTAAATAATGATATAATTACAATAAATACACCTAATGATATATTATTAGTAGAGCAAAATATAAATGAATCTAATACAGATGATGATATAATAGAAATTTCATTTCCTGTAACAATTACATTAAGTGATTACACAAATATTGTTGTAAATAGTGAACAAGAATTATTAGAATATGTTATTGATTGTTTTGGAGAAGATATTATTACTTGTGCAAGTTTTCAGTACCCTATTAGCTTTTCTATTTTTAATACAGACTTTCAAAATGCAGATACATTTACAATAGGTGACGATGAAGCATTATATCAATTCTTATTAAGTATAAGTGATGATGAAGGAGGGGCTATTATTGCTAGCTTAAACTATCCAGTGGTTATAGAGTATGAAAATGGAGAATCTATATCTGTGAATACTAATGAAGAATTAGAAATAGCAATAAGTAATGGAGATCAAAATTGCAGCATAATTCCTCCAGGAGAATGTTTTGTTTTTACAGATACATTTGTTTGTGATGTTAATAATGATAACACGGCAATATTTGATTTGACACAAGGAATTAGCGCGTGTAATGACGCTAGTTTATATGAAATAACATATTACGAAACGGCAGAAGATGCTATGAATGCGGTATTTCCAATACCTGATCCTACAGCATATACTAATATTGTTAATCCGCAAACTATTTATAATAGAGTTGAATTAATTTCTGAGTCTACAAATTTTGAAGTTTTCAGTTCTACTATAATTGTTGAAGATTGTTGTGATAATCCACAAGCCCTAATAGATGACTTAGTAATTTATATGCCTTTTTCAAGTGAATTTAAAGACATTATTAGTGAATTTTCTATAGATAATCCTGATGGAACATTTGTAGAGGATAGAGATGGTAACCCTACATGTGCATATTCTTTTGTAGATGCACAAGCGTTATCAATTCCCGTGACAGATCAAAATCAAATTGTACAAGGAGACTCATATTCGATAAGCGTATGGTTTAGAATGCAGAACCAGAACCCTATAGATACTGAAATCCTTTTTCAAAAAGGAACTCAAACAAGTGATGGATTTGAATTAAAATTATTTGGTCTAAATACTCCATACTTTACTGACATTTCTGGACTTTCAGTGATTGATACTTATTGGAATGAAGAACTTGACGTCGTTTGGACAAACGAAGATTGGCATCATCTTGTTGTTACTGTAGATGAAAATAATACAGTAAGCTTATATAGAGATGGTATGATAAGAGATATAATACTAAATTCCATTTTTTATATTGGGAATGAACCGTTATCTTTTTTTACCCTAGGTCATGGATTCACAGGTCATATTGATGATTTGAGAGTCTATAAAAAAGCGTTAAATCCTACTGAAATAGAACAACTATTTAATCTTGACGCAGATTGCTTTACCTGTCTCTAGATATTAAAAAAACTAGTTTGGTTGAGTTGTGTAAAAGGGGTCATAGTCTAGTGTGACCCTTTTTACTTTTTATAAGTATTTTTACTTCTCTTTATTTTAAGTCTATCCTTTTTTAAATATTTTTGAAGAGTATCTGTCATTCTTGTAAAAGATTTGCAGCGCTTTCTTGTTTTAACTCGAATTATGCATTAGAACTTCGTAATGAAGTGCAAAACGACAATAAAC
>CAYYSK010000097.1:0-11552 GCA_964474345.1 uncultured Flavobacteriaceae bacterium | reverse complement strand
TTTATTGTCGTTTTGCACTTCATTACGAAGTTCTAATGCATAATTCGGATTAAAGTTATGCGAAGAGATACCTAAAAAGTGTATAGAGAATTACGATTGGAATGAAAAAGAGAAATATCAATATTTTTTTGAAATAAAAAATGATGGGGCGTTTACAATTCATACCCTACCTGAATTTGAGCTTGCTCCACAATATGGTGCAATGTGGGAATCATATTATGTATGGGTATTATACAAGTGAATATTAATAACTAAAGAAAGTAAACTGTTCCGGGGCAAGCCTCGGGGTATTAAACCCTTTGGCGGCGCCAATAAAGGAATCTCTTAAATATATGCTTTCGCGAAAGCATGTAATTATAAAAAATTACGACTAAAAAAGAATATTAATAAGATCCCAGTCATTTATGGGATGAAAGTAAAGACTATTGAATAAAAGAATCACAATTGCAGGTTTAGGATGGTTAGGAAATGCATTTGCATCTACACTCATAAGTCATGGATATATTGTAAAAGGAAGTGTTACAGATAGCAATAAAGCGCAAGAAATTACTGAGAGAGGAATTCCTGCTTTCCCATTAGTTTTAACAGAAGGAGGAGTTACCGGTAAAGTAGAGAGTTTATTATCAGATACAGATGTATTAGTCATCATGATTCCACCAGGGTTACGTAGGAATACAGGAGCTAATTATGCATTAAAAATGGCTCATTTTTTACATCAGATAGAGCAATCCTCTATTACAAAAGTAATCTTAGTAAGTAGCACGTCTGTATATGATAATCATCAGGGCCATGTAACTGAAAAAGATATACCTGAGCCACAAAGTAATGCTGCAAAACAACTTTATGATGTAGAACAAATATTTTTTAATACGCCTGCATTTAATACTACTATTGTACGTTTTGGAGGATTGTTTGGTGGTAATCGTAATCCTGTACGTTTTCTAGCAGGAAGAAAAGGACTGAGTAATGGGAATGCTCCTGTAAATATGATACATCGAGAAGATTGTGTGGGAATTCTTTTATCCATTATACAAAAGAATGTTTTTGGACATATGTTTAATGCAGTAGCGCCCCAACATCCTACAAAACAGGAGTATTATAAAGCGCAGGCAGAAAAGTTGGACTTAGAAGCTCCAGAATATAACATAGAAGGAGATACTGTATTTAAACAGGTAGATAGTGTGCGTATAGATAGTGTATTGGACTATACGTTTAAAGTGACATTATAATCTTTAGATTCTCTTAAGTACTAAGCTGTTATTTTATTAGTTTATATTTCTCTTTACGAGTATAACGTTTTATTATAAAGAAAAACCACCTCAATATTGGGGTGGTTTTTTTCGATTATGCTTCGCATATATTCTTGGTATCTATTTTATATTACCAAATACGAACACGTTTTTCTGGTGCTAAGTACATTGGATCTCCTTCTTTAATACCAAAAGCTTCATAAAATGCATCTATGTTTAGAAGCGGTTGTATTGCACGTATCTGACCAGGTGAATGAGGATCCGTTTTTACTTGAGTACGTACTGCTTCATCACGAGCTTTTGTTCTCCATACTGTTGCCCAAGACATAAAGAAACGTTGTTCTGCAGTAAATCCATCGATATCATCTGGACGACCGTTTTCTTTAATAAATTTTTGAAGTCCATCATATGCTCCAAGAACACCTCCTAAATCTCCAATGTTTTCACCTAGAGTAAATTTTCCATTGACAAATACACTATCTAAAACTTCCAGATTGCTATACTGCTCAGCAAGTGCATTTCCTCTTTCTGTAAATGCAGTGAGATCGTTTTCTGTCCACCAATTTTTTAGATTTCCATCACTATCAAAACGAGCTCCACTGTCATCAAAAGCATGAGAAATCTCATGGCCTATAACAGCTCCGATTCCTCCATAATTTACAGCCTCATCTGCTGTATAATTATAAAAAGGTGGTTGTAAGATAGCCGCTGGAAATACAATTTCATTATTTAATGGGTTAAAGTATGCATTTACTGTTTGTGGAGACATTCCCCATCTTGATTTATCAACAGGTTCTCCTATTTCTGCATAGTTTTTTGCTTGCCCCCATGTACCTACAGCAGTCATGTTTTCAAAATACGTTTTATCTGCAGATACTTTCATAGTACTATAGTCCTCCCATTTGTTTGGATATGCAATTTTTACAGTAAACTTATCAAGTTTTTCAATAGCTTTTGTTTTTGTTTCTGCCCCCATCCAATCTAAATTTTGAATTCGAGCTTTATAAGCTTCAATTACATTTTTGATCATTGTTTCTGCACTTGCTTTTGCTTCTGGTGGAAACTTAGCATCGACATATAGTTGACCTAAAGCTTCTCCTACAGTCCCATTTACAGTAGCTAGCGCACGCTCATTAGCAGCACGTTGTTGTTTTGCACCACTTAAATACTTGCTATAAAACTCCCAATTTGCAGTTTCTATATCTGTAGTTAATAAGTCAGAAGCACTATTGAACGTATCCCAGCGTACTAATGTTTTAATATCTTCTATAGGTGTTTCTTTTAAAAATGTATTTAAAGCTCCTACATATCTTAATTGTGAAACAATAAGTGTGTCAAACTTTTTTGTGATTCCTAAATCAGAAATCATCTTTTTTAAGTCTATAGAAGCAAGCATAGCGTCTGCTTCATCTAGAGAGCGAGGATTATTAAAGTTTCTTGCATCACGGCTTTCTACTTTATCAAGGCGTGGTTCAGCAAGTGCTGTTTCCATGGCTAGAATTTTTTTGGAAGCAGCTATAGCATTTGCTTCACTATCTCCTAGCATTTGCAACATACGAGCAACGTGTTTCTTATATTCTTCACGTATTTCTTTAGACTTTGAATCTTGCTCTAAGTAGTAATCTCTATCCGGTAATCCAAGACCATTTCCTCCTAGATATACAGCATTCATTGCACTGTTATTTAGATCTGCTTGTACTCCTAGACCTATAAATGGAGAACTTACTGCTGGATTTGTAGAAAGTACTGTTTGTAAATCTGCGAGATTCTTTATGCCTTCTATCTCTTTTAAGGCTGGCATAATAGGAGTGATACCTGCTTTATTACGAGCAATAGTATCTAGTTTTGTGTCAAAAATGGCAAGTGCTTTTGCTTGATCAGAATCAGCACTATATTTTCCACTAGCTTTAGCTTTGGCTATTATTTCTAACACATCTGCATTTGTAGATTTACGTAATACACTAAATCCTCCCCAACTTGTACGATCAGCAGGGATTTCTGTGTTTTTCATCCAACTACCGTTTACATAGTTGTAAAAGTCATTTTTTGGACTTACTGAAGTGTCCATGTTCTCTAGAACAATTCCGGGTATTTTCTCTGTAACGGTCGCTATTTCTTCTCCTGTGGATTCTTGCTTACAACTTGTAAAAGCAATAGCACAAGAAGCTAAAATAACGGCAGATTTTATTAGTTTCATACTGTTTTAAATTTCTTGATTATGGTAAATAAGACGTGATTTTTCCTGTATTGTTACAGCGAAAATACAAAAGTATATATTGATCTATTTTCTAAAAATATAACGCCCTAATTTTTAAGGATTTTCTGAATTTGTAAATTGTCCCATTCCTTTTTCATACTTGTAATTTCAGATACATTTTCATTAGGAATAGCAATAGATAATACATAGTATTTTGCTTTCCAAACGCCATCTACTTTTTTTACTACTCCAGAGCCTCTACAGATTCCCATCTGTGTTTTAAAATGTTCATCAAACTAAGCTGTATCTTCCTATGTGTCTAGATAAATAGTACGTTCTAAGGTTGTAAATGTCCAAGCTTTACCCTTGTCAAAGTATGGTTTGGAAAAAGCTCTAAATTCTGAATTTTGCCAGTTTTCTGTAGCATCTGTTCCTATAAATACAGTATCTGCAGCAGCTTTGTATCAAGATACTAGCATAGCATCTATGGTATTTTTGTGTGAATTTTGACTTATAAGTGTTGTAGAGAGTCCTATGAATATTAAAAATAAGTAATTGCGCATTATTGTTGGGTTTTATAAATTTCTATAGGAGGCTTCCCTCTAGGAGTTAGTTTTTGAGTATTGGAATTTATTATTTTATCAAAATTCTCTTTAATTTCTTTTTCAATTTCTTCTGGAGTTAGAGCAAAATTTTGATTTATCTGCGTATTTAAATTTTGAAAAGCATTTTTGAGACTTACTACGGCGGTAGCTATTTCTTGAGCATTTGGATCGCTTTTTTGAGCATAATTATTCAGAACTTTTAATTGAGTTTCCAGTGTGAGTAATCGCGCTTTTATAGCAGGTTTTCTTAATTCAATTGGAATAGGCTCTATTAAATTTTCTTCTTCTTGGGCCGTTTCTAAACCATTAAATGAAGGAATGATATTTTGTAATTGAATTTTAAGTAAACCTAAAGATACATCCTGTAAGCTATCAAGCCTTTTGGAAACCGTTTGATATAGTTTCCAACCCTTGACAGTTTTCTGTGCTTTAGGAATAAGACGTAATGAAGGTTTTAACCCAGTAGCTATAGGAATATGTAACGTGTCTATTGTAGAAGTAAGAACTAGTTCTTGAGTCTCCTTTTGAGTCTCTTTTTTGCAAGCAATTAAAAAAAAGAAAATACTTAATAAATATATAAGAGTACGCAGTTTCATAAGGAATTAGAAAATTGATAGACAAAAGTAGCGTAAATCGTAATATACAAGAAAAATTTATGATTAAGTTTGCTTTTTATACGCTTTCGCGAAAGCATACTTTTACTAAAAAACAATTACATGAAATCAAGAATACTTATAATAGGAGCTTGCGGGCAAATAGGAACAGAACTTACATTAGCATTAAGTAAGCGTTTTGGAAAAGATAAAATTGTAGCAAGTGATATAAGAGAGGGAAATGAATTAATGATGAAAAATGCTCATTTTGAATTGCTTGATGCTACAGATTTGAAAGCTGTAGAAGATGTTGTTTTTAGATATAAAATTGATACCGTATACTTAATGGCTGCAATGTTAAGTGCGATTGCAGAGCGTTTCCCTGCAAAGGCTTGGAATCTTAATATGAATTCTCTTTTTCATATACTTAATCTGGCCAAAGATGGAAAGGTTAAAAAAGTATTTTGGCCTTCCAGTATTGCTGTTTTTGGAGAAACAACTCCCGCTCAAAATACTCCGCAAACTACGGTTATGGAACCGTCTACTGTATATGGTATTTCTAAACAAACAGGAGAACGTTGGTGTGAGTATTATTATAATAAATATGGAGTAGATGTACGCAGTATTCGTTATCCAGGATTGATAAGTTACACTACTGAACCTGGTGGAGGAACAACAGATTATGCTGTAGACATTTATCATAGAGCATTAAAACATGGGCAATACCGATGTTTCTTAAAAGAAGGTACTGTTCTTCCTATGATGTACATGGATGATGCAATTAAAGCAACAATTGCTATCATGGATGCAAAAGATAATGCTATTAAAATACGATCTTCATATAATCTAGCAGCGGTAAGTTATGCTCCAGAAGATGTTAGTGCAAGTATACAAAAACATATTCCTGATTTTGAAATTATATATGAACCTGATTTTAGACAATCTATTGCTGATACGTGGCCACAAAGTATAGATGATAGTGAAGCTCGAAAAGATTGGGGTTGGTCACATAGTTTTGGTCTTGAAGAGATTACAAAAGTGATGCTGGATAATCTTAAGGATAGATATACTAAATAATTAAAAGCGGTTCTTTTAAAAAGTAACTCTAAAACTTACATTAGGAGTAATCCCTAGTGATGTATTATCAATTCTAGAGATAGAATCGTCATCATTTACAATAAAGAAGGTATTCAGAATATTTTTCCTGTTTAAGATATTCCAAACAGAGACTCCAATTTTTCCTTTTATTTTTCCTTTTAGAGGAAATGCATATGTAGATGAAAAATCGGTTCTTATATAGTCATTTACACGCTCATTATTAGGTGGTCCATATATAATTGTTCCTGTGGATGGAGAACTTCCTTCCGGTAATGTAGTTACAACACCTGATCGCCAATTAACTCCTAAGGCGAATTTTAAGTTATCACCTAAACTATAGGTCCCTGCAAAGGTAAGTGCGTGTGTTATATCTGCATTATTAGGAAAAGGATTTCCGTCGTTTAAAGAATCAAATTGATAATCGTTTTCACTAAAAGAATAACTTAACCAAGTACTTATATTTCTATATCGCTTATTAACTAGAAAATCAATTCCTCTTACTTCATAATCTCCAATAGCATTTACAAACTGAAATTGATTTTGAAAACCTTGACTTCGAGATGTAATTCCATCTACTTTTTTAAGATATCCCTCAGCACTAATAAGTAATTTGTTTTTGTTGTATTGTAAACCAACTGATGCTTGTTTACTTTTTATAATAGGGATAGATGTTTCATTTGCAAGTATCCAACGCCTATTTTCAACACCTAAAAAATCATTTTGCCTATCTATAACTTGTGAAGTAGTTTGACTTTTTAATTCTCCTAATATTTCCAGTTTAAAAGATTTAAAAAACTCCTGATTAAAACTTAATCTCGGTTCAATAATAGTTCTATTAAATTTTTCAAAATAATTACCTCGTAGTCCTGTTTTTAAATTTGTTTTTTTTGATTTTGATGTTAGAAATAATTCACTATAAAGAGCATGACTTCGTAAGACTTCTTTAACATTACTTCTAAAGGGAGGGTTATCTATGTCTTCCAGATTTGTAATACCTACTTCAAAAAATTGATACCCATTAATCCACTTGATACCACTACGAGGGATATAGATTGTGTTTAATTTTACGCCAGTATCCAAAACTTCATTTGTTTGGTTTAAACGTTGATTATTTAGGATATCTGCATTTGTTGCATCCAGTGTATAAAAAGATCCATATAACTGTATATCACTCGTAAATTTAGAACTCCAATCTCTACTGTATGTGAATCCTGTTGCTAAATTACGTTGTGTAAGACCACTACTAGATGTTTCTATTGTATTTAAAATGGTAGTTTCTTCTAAATAATCTAGTGTATTAAAAATAGAAGTAAAATTAAGACGCAATCTATCTTTTTTTGTAATATCATATAGGAGTTTAACTCCTATATCAGAAAAATAAAATACCTCATCTCTTATAATAGTTTGGTCAGTATCTGATCTATTATTTGTAATTTCAGTATTTTGGAAAATACGATCAAAGTATTGCGTAAAAGTAGGTGTTTGAAGAACATCTGTAATAGATCTTCGAGCAGATAATTGGAGTTCTAATTTATCTGATATTGGGATTTTTGAAATTCCATTTATATCAATAAAATTAACTCCTAATCCTCCAGAAAAAGTATCATTTATAGTTTCATCTAGTTGTATGTCTATGACACTTGAAACGCCATCTCCATATATAGCACTTGTACCATTTTTTGCAATAAATACATTTTTTGCTAGATGTGGATTAAAAGCTGATATTAAACCAAAAAAGTGTCCAGATTGGTACACTTTAACTCCATCCCATAAGATAAGGTTTTGATCATGAGTGCCTCCTCTTATATTAATGTTTGAGACTGTTTCATCAATACTTAATATACTAGGCAAGGCTTGTATAGTCTGTAGTATATCAGGTTCAATAAGTCCAGGTAAAATCCCAAAATCATCAGGCTTTATAATGATAGCACTTGTATTACTTGTTGAAATACCTGAAGTTAAATAATTTTTTATGTATACCTCTTTAAGTAATTGACTTGTAAGGCCATCTTCTTGTTTTTTTTTTATGGCTATAAACCGATCGTCTATAGTTTCAAATTTCAAACGTGTGTTTTCCTCTAAAATAAATAAAACCTCTTTCAAGGTTAAATTGTCTTCAGGAATAATACATGTTTTATTGAGTATTGTGTCGTCAGCATAAGAAAAACGAATGTCATAGCGAGACTCTATAAGCCCAAGGATATAGGAAAGAGATTGTTTTTTAGTTTCTTCTTTGGTTTGAGAGAGGGTTTTTGAGAAACTAAAAAGGACAATAATAAAAAAGAGAATGAGTTTATTTTTGTTATTCACTCTTTAAAGTTATCATTCGATTTGTTCTTGTATACTTCAAATTTAGCGGTAAGGTAATTGATTTTAACGCAATATTCATATTATCGTGAATAAAACTTCCTGTAAAGAGTTGATCAGTATTTATTTCTTCAAGATGAATAGTAATATCATATTGCCTTTCAAACTCGGCTATTATTGTACTATATGGCATACTTCTGAATGAACTTATATTGTTAATCCAAGATGGATTTTGTTGTGTTATTTTTGTTTGATTGGATATGCCATCCATATGAGTATAGCGGTCTCCTTCTTTTAAAAGAAAAGATTTTCCATTATGATCTACACGGACAATACCTTCATAGCATATAACTTCAAATAATTCTTGACGATCTTTAACTACAAATTCAGTACCTATTACTGTAACAACTCCTGAAGCTGTTTTGACATTAAATGTAGTTCCTTTCTCTACTTTAAAGTAAGCTTCTCCTTCTAATTGGACTTCTCGATTTGTGTCCCATTCATTATCATCATATGTTAATGATGATAATGCGTTAATTGATACACTAGAATTGTCTGGTAACTTTAGTGTTTGTTTTTGACTAGCAAGAGTTGATATTTTGGTATTTTGTATAGAGAAAGAATAGTATATGCCAAAAAGAACTAAGATTGCAGCAGCAATAGAAGATAAAGGTCTCAACCAATTCTTCTTTTTCTGTTTTGCATCTATGATTTTTTCTATTTTTTCAAATTCAGAATTTGTGTCAAATGAATCTGCTTTAAAATAGTGCACACTATTAGAAATACGAAGTAAATCTTCATAATCATCTAAATCCTTAAAAAGCGCTAACTCTTTAGGATCAAGTTCATTATCTAACCACTTTTTTATTAATTCTTCTCTTTTCATAATGTGTCTTCATATAATATAACAACTAAAACTTAAAAACCCCTACCCTATATATTATAATTCTTTAATATCTTCTTTTAGTTTTTTTAATGCTCCGTAAATTCGTTTCTCTACAGCTTTTGTGCTAATGCCTAAAAGCAGAGCAATTTCTTTATGTTTTTTACCTTCAATTCTATTTAATAAGAAAGCAACGCGTTGTGCTTCGGTTAAATTTGATATTGCTTTTTGTAATTTTTGAGAATATTCGTGCTCTTCTAATAAAAATTCAGGATTTTCATTAGTATGTGATCTTGATTTTTTTTGTTGAAATTTTAAAACAACTTTTTGGTGTTTTACCTCATTAAGCATTAAATTGTTCCCAACAGTAAACACATAATTTTTAGCTTTGTCTGGAGTAATATTTTTACAATTTTCCCAGACTTTTATAAAAGCTTCTTGTACTTTATCTTTTGGATTTAAATGATTTCCAAATTTATAATATAAGAATGAGTGTAAGTCTTCCGCATGTTTCTTAAAGAAATTGGAAAACAACACTTTATCACATATGTTCTTATGTAAATTTTTACTCATAGGAAGGTGTCAGGGAGTCAAAATACAAATTTATGTTACATTTTAGGAATGTAAAGGTAGGAGTTTTTATAGCTTAATTGTTTTAGATATGTAGTATCATACTGCAATTGTTTACAAATAAAGGGATCAAACCTAATTTTTTGTAATTTTAAACATTTATGAAAATATCATTTAATTTTAACATTTCATTTCTATGGATCTTTTTCCTGATGGCCTTTATTGTGTCTTGTCAGCAAGAAGAAACAGAAATTACAAACCCTAGTAATGAAGAAGTTATCGATGTAAATTCTAATTTGGCATTGCTGTTATTACAAACATCATTAAACGATGGTTCATTAGATGACGTATTAGACGGAGCTAGCTGTATAGAAATTAATCTTCCAGTAACTGTTACAGTAAATAATGATATAATTACAATAAATACACCTAATGATATATTATTAGTAGAGCAAAATATAAATGAATCTAATACAGATGATGATATAATAGAAATTTCATTTCCTGTAACAATTACATTAAGTGATTACACAAATATTGTTGTAAATAGTGAACAAGAATTATTAGAATATGTTATTGATTGTTTTGGAGAAGATATTATTACTTGTGCAAGTTTTCAGTACCCTATTAGCTTTTCTATTTTTAATACAGACTTTCAAAATGCAGATACATTTACAATAGGTGACGATGAAGCATTATATCAATTCTTATTAAGTATAAGTGATGATGAAGGAGGGGCTATTATTGCTAGCTTAAACTATCCAGTGGTTATAGAGTATGAAAATGGAGAATCTATATCTGTGAATACTAATGAAGAATTAGAAATAGCAATAAGTAATGGAGATCAAAATTGCAGCATAATTCCTCCAGGAGAATGTTTTGTTTTTACAGATACATTTGTTTGTGATGTTAATAATGATAACACGGCAATATTTGATTTGACACAAGGAATTAGCGCGTGTAATGACGCTAGTTTATATGAAATAACATATTACGAAACGGCAGAAGATGCTATGAATGCGGTATTTCCAATACCTGATCCTACAGCATATACTAATATTGTTAATCCGCAAACTATTTATAATAGAGTTGAATTAATTTCTGAGTCTACAAATTTTGAAGTTTTCAGTTCTACTATAATTGTTGAAGATTGTTGTGATAATCCACAAGCCCTAATAGATGACTTAGTAATTTATATGCCTTTTTCAAGTGAATTTAAAGACATTATTAGTGAATTTTCTATAGATAATCCTGATGGAACATTTGTAGAGGATAGAGATGGTAACCCTACATGTGCATATTCTTTTGTAGATGCACAAGCGTTATCAATTCCCGTGACAGATCAAAATCAAATTGTACAAGGAGACTCATATTCGATAAGCGTATGGTTTAGAATGCAGAACCAGAACCCTATAGATACTGAAATCCTTTTTCAAAAAGGAACTCAAACAAGTGATGGATTTGAATTAAAATTATTTGGTCTAAATACTCCATACTTTACTGACATTTCTGGACTTTCAGTGATTGATACTTATTGGAATGAAGAACTTGACGTCGTTTGGACAAACGAAGATTGGCATCATCTTGTTGTTACTGTAGATGAAAATAATACAGTAAGCTTATATAGAGATGGTATGATAAGAGATATAATACTAAATTCCATTTTTTATATTGGGAATGAACCGTTATCTTTTTTTACCCTAGGTCATGGATTCACAGGTCATATTGATGATTTGAGAGTCTATAAAAAAGCGTTAAATCCTACTGAAATAGAACAACTATTTAATCTTGACGCAGATTGCTTTACCTGTCTCTAGATATTAAAAAAACTAGTTTGGTTGAGTTGTGTAAAAGGGGTCATAGTCTAGTGTGACCCTTTTTACTTTTTATAAGTATTTTTACTTCTCTTTATTTTAAGTCTATCCTTTTTTAAATATTTTTGAAGAGTATCTGTCATTCTTGTAAAAGATTTGCAGCGCTTTCTTGTTTTAACTCGAATTATGCATTAGAACTTCGTAATGAAGTGCAAAACGACAATAAACACTAGTG
>CAYYSK010000096.1:0-11569 GCA_964474345.1 uncultured Flavobacteriaceae bacterium | reverse complement strand
GTTAAAAGTCAACTAGAATATCTTGAGAGAAAACGTCAAATTTTGATAGATGGAGAGAAAAAAACGCTTAAAAATCAAATAAAACATATCAATAGATTATTGGAAAAAGGAGATATTACTATAAAGGAAGCTGAGAAAAGAAAAAAAGATAGAGCACAAGATACAGCGCTTAATATTGAGAATAAAACAAGTATTATTGATAATCAAATTGAATTGGTAAAGCGAACAGGGAAAATAGATAACTCTGTAGGAAATCAGGTTGGTTTAAATCTTGGAGTTGAAGATGGTACTGGGAATAAGATTTATGGGGTGACCGTAAATGATGGAAAAGTAGGGGGGAATGAGAAAGATAGTAGAACAGAAAGTAATCCTATTGTAACTTTTGGCGTAAATACAGCACTTGTTGATGGTGAAGGTCTTGGAGATTCAGATTTTAGTTTGTCTGGAGGTTATATTGGATTAGGATGGGATTGGACTACAGCTCTTTCCAAGAATACTAATTTCTGGCGTGTCCGTTATGGGTTAGAATTTCAGATTAATAAACTTAGGCTTAAAGATAACCTAGCATTTATAGAAGATGGTAATCAAACTATTACTGATGTGTTTCCTATAAATCTTAAAAGTGCAAAATTTAGACAAATAAATCTTGTGCTGCCATTACACTTTGAATTTGGAGGAGCTAAAAATCGTGTGAGAGGACAAGGGAAGAATGCACATCATTATTATAATAAACCAGTTTTTGGAATAGGAGGATATGTTGGATTCAATCTTTCTAATATACAGAAATTAAGATATGATTCAGATAATGGAAGAGTAAGAGAAAAAACAAGAGGAGATTTTAATACTAGTGACTTTGTTTATGGAGTGAGTGGTTATATAGGACTAAACGGATGGGGGCTTTTTGCAAAATATGACCTTAATCCTACGTTTAAAAATAATCCGATAGAACAACGTAATCTCTCGCTTGGTGTACGTTTATTCTTAAATTAAATAATCAAAACGTTTATTTAGGATTCCGTTTTTGCGAAAGTGTTTTGCTTTCGCGAAAGCGGAATTTTTTATTTAATACAATATATAATGGGTATTCTGATTTTTTTACTTCCGTGAAAACGTATGTATATACAAGGTGTTATAATGATTGATTTCTTCTTATTTGAACAATATTTGACAATGGTGAATTAATAGGATATGGAGTATCTTTGAATAACAACCATAAGTCTATGAGGAATTTAATTGAAAAGATACAAGCATTAGAGATAATATCAAAAGAACTAGAACCTTCAGAGAAAGAAAAAAATTCTCTAAATCAAGAAGTACAAAATTATGCCAATACTTTTATCAAGTCTTTAGATTCGAAGCCCGCCTATAGTGAAGGAGATGTAGATAGTGTTAGATTAAAAATTGACTCTAAGAAAAAATCATTAACTACATTATTAAAAACATATACTTCAGAAGTTGCAGATCAAGGAATAAAGCCAGCATCTGGAGGTCATCTAGGTTATATCCCTGGTGGCGGGATTTATACAGCAGCTCTAGCAGATTTTTTAGCAGCTTTTACAAATGAATATGCAGGAATGTATTTTGGCTCTCCTGGGGCTGTCACTATAGAAAATGAATTGCTTGATTGGATGAAGAATATATTTGGCTTTCCAAAAGAAGCTATTGGTAATTTAACTTCGGGAGGGTCAATAGCTAATTTGGTTGCTCTAACAGCAGCCAGGGATAAGCATAAAATTAAAAATGAGAAGATAGCAAAAAGCGTTATCTATATGAGTCCTCAAGTACATCATTGTATTCATAAAGCGATCCGAATTATTGGAATGGAAGATGTGCAGGTTCGTTTGCTAACACTTGATGCATTATCGAAGATAGATTCAGAAGATTTAAAAGAGGTTATAGCAAAAGATGTTGAAAAAGGGCTTAATCCATTTATGATAATCGCATCTGCAGGAACGACAGATACAGGCGCCATAGATCCTCTAGAAGAGATCGGTAATATAGCTAGACAACATCATTTGTGGTACCATATAGATGGTGCATACGGTGGCTTTTTTATACTTGATGAAGAAAAAAAAGAACTGTTTAAAGGAATTGAGATGGCAGATTCTCTAGTAATAGATCCACATAAAGGACTGTTTATTCCTTATGGATTAGGTGCCGTTTTAATAAAAGATAAAGATGCAGTTTTTCATTCACATCATTATACAGCAAATTATATGCAAGATGCTGTCAGCGATATGCAAATTAACCCTGCTGATGTGTCTCCAGAATTAACAAAACATTTTAGAGGATTAAGATTATGGCTCCCTTTGCAGTTACATGGACTGAAACCTTTTATTGCTTGTTTGCAAGAAAAACTATTATTAACTACATATTTCAGAAATCAATTAGATATAGTAGGTTTTAAATTAGGACCTGAGCCTGATTTGTCGGTAAGTTATTTTTGGTATCCAGTAAAAGAAATGGATGAAAATGTTTTTAATGAAAAACTAATGGAATTGATTCATCAAGATGGTAGTGTGTTTTTAAGTTCAACAAGAATCAATAGTAAATTTGTGATTAGAATGGCTATACTTTCATTTAGAACCAAAAAAATAACTATAGATAATGCTATTATAATGATAAAGAATTGTCTGGTGATGACTAAAGAGTATTTTAAAATATAACTTGTTTCTAGAAATAATAGAGGTTAGATATATGCGCTTTCGCGAAAGTATACACTTCTTTATTTCTCCTCTTATAAATTCTTTACTTTTACAGACTAAAATCTAATCAGAACTTGATCTCAAAAGAAACCATAGACAAAGTATTTGAAACCGCTCGTGTAGAGGAGGTGATAGGAGATTTTGTGGTTCTTAAAAAATCAGGAAGTAATTTTAAGGGATTGAGTCCATTTTCAGATGAACGTACACCTAGTTTTATGGTGTCTCCTGTAAAACAGATTTGGAAAGATTTTTCTAGCGGTAAAGGAGGGAACTCAGTAGCTTTTTTGATGGAGCATGAGCATTTTACCTATCCAGAAGCTATAAAATACTTAGCAAAGAAGTATAATATTGAAGTAGAGGAAACTGAACAAAGTGATGAACAAAAAGAGAAAGCAAATACAAGAGAGAGTTTATATTTGGTAAGTGAATTTGCTCGAGATTATTATCATAATACATTACTTAATTCTGAGCAAGGAAAAGCAATCGGAGGTACTTATTTTAAAGAAAGAGGATTTACCGTAGATACTATAAAGAAATTTCAATTAGGATATAATATAGATGAATGGGGTGCTTTTACTAGTGAAGCACTTCGTAAAGGGTATAAGTTGGAATTTCTAGAAAAAACGGGACTCACTATTGTAAAAGAAGAAAAGCAATTTGATCGTTTTAAAGGTCGCGTGATGTTCCCAATTCATTCTATGAGTGGTCGAGTGCTTGGGTTTGGAGGTCGTATTCTGACAAATACAAAAAAAGCTGCGAAATACTTAAACTCACCAGAGAGTGAAATTTATTATAAAAGTAAAGTATTGTATGGTATTTACTATGCAAAACAATCTATTGCAAAAGAAGATAATTGCTATTTGGTAGAAGGATATACTGATGTGATTCAAATGCATCAATCGGGTATTGAAAATGTAGTTTCATCTTCAGGAACAGCATTAACTCCTGAGCAAATTAGGCTTGTTAACAGGCTTACTAAAAATATTACCGTGCTTTTTGATGGAGATGCTGCTGGACAACGTGCAGCGATACGAGGAATTGATTTGATTCTAGAGCAAGGAATGAATGTGAAAGTATGTTCGTTTCCAGAAGGAGATGATCCTGATAGCTTTTCGCGAAAGCATAGCAAAGAAGAGATTATTACATACTTTAATAAAAATGCAAAAGATTTTATTCAATATAAAGCAAACTTGTTAGTAAAAGAAGCTGCTGGTGATCCTATAAAGAAAGCAAGTACTGTAAGAGATATGGTAGAGAGTATTTCAAAAATACCTGATACTATTAAACGAGAAATTTATGTGCAAGAATGTTCTCGAATTATGGAAGTTTCAGAATCTGTGTTATATGATACACTAGCGCAAATTCTTAATAAGAATAGAAAAGAAGCAGCCAAAAAAGAAAAGAAAAACACTGTTGCTAAACCTTTTTCAGTAGTGTCAGATCAAATACCCAATCAAATAGAAAAAGTAGATGTACTATACGAATTAGAACGTAAACTTATTGAAGCATTGTTGGTATATGGACAAGAAGAAGAAGATTTTGAAGATCTTGTATTAACTGAAACCGAAGATGGAAGATTAGAGCTAGAACCAGTTGTAAGTAAAGCAAAAGTTTTTGAAAAAATATACCTTGATTTGCAAGATGATGAAGTTGCATTTACAAATGACCTGTTTAGATCTCTATATGCAAAAATTATAGGAAAACTACATCAGGATGACAATTTTAAAATAGAAACATTTATTAATGATTTAGAACCAGAAGAAGCTTCTGAAATTTCTAATATCATTCTTAGTTATGAAAAATATGATTTACACAGATGGGTAGATCGAGAAGTGTATGTGAAAACTAGGGATAAAACAATCGCACAATTTGTATCTGAAATTGTGTTGAGTTTAAGGGGGTATCTTATTGCAAAAAAAATTCACAATTTATCTACTGAAATTTCCAATACCTCTAGTAATAGTGATCTCTTGAGTGATATTAAAGATTATATTAATCTTAAGAAATTAATACATGAAAAACTAGGAAGAGTGTTCTCTGCTAAAATGAATTAAATACTTGTCGTATTTTGTAATAAACGAGCGTGCTTTATTAATTCAGCAACATTTTGAGCTTCCAGCTTTTTAAGTAAACGCATTTTATATGTACTTACTGTTTTTTCATTGATATTTAAATTTGCGGCAATCTCTTTATTACGTTTACCATTAGATAGTAAATTAAGAACTTCAATTTCTCTACTTGATAACTTCATGTATTTATATGCAAGTCCTTGTGTAGTATTGCCGTCACTTATAAGTCTTTTACTTAATGCTTCGTTGAGGTAAATTCCTCCTCGTTGGATTTGATTTATAGCATCAAGAACTCTTTGTAAAGATGCAGTTTTAGATACATATCCTGCGGCTCCATATTTAATGGCACTTAATGCATACATCTCTTCAGGATGACAACTTAAAACAAGAATTTTGACGTGAGGGAACTCGCGTTTAATTGCTTTTATTGCAGTGATGCTATTAAGATTTGGGATATCTATTTCAAGTATTAGAATATCCACTTCAGTTTTAGTCAGAATTTTTAATAAATCATTTCCGTCACTTATTGAATGCGTGACTTCGTAATTTCCTTCTGTATTTAAAATTGAGGTAATCCCCTTTCTAGTGATAGGGTGATGATCCGCAATTAGAACTTTGTCCATGGCGATATGTGTTTCAATATGTTACAGAACAAGTCATTTAAGGGGGGAACTTGTTTAGGGATTCCGAATTTACAAAGAAAAGAATAGGATGTAATATATTTTAATTACAAATCGATAAAATGTTTATTTAAATAGATGAACGGGTATTTTGCATATAGGTATTGGTAGCATTTTGTGTTGATTTGCATTATTTAGCCTTTTGTAGAGGGTGAAAACACGTTTTTCTTCACCTTCAAAATCAGTGTCAATTCTTTCCATTTCATCTTGTTTCATAGCCCATTCTAATTGATCATAAGTAGCACCTATTTGATCTTCGTCAGTACGGTCGTCACCCCATAATCCATCAGTGGGTTTTGCTTTTTGTATACTTGCGGGTACTTGCACGGCTGAAGCTAGTTTGTATACTTCAGATTTCATAAGATCAGCTATAGGGCTAAGATCTACACCTCCATCTCCATATTTTGTGTAAAAACCAACGCCAAAGTCCTCTACTTTATTACCAGTACCTGCTACTAAATATTTATGTAGTCCTGCAAAGTAATAGA
The DNA here is from genome assembly GCA_964474345.1 of uncultured Flavobacteriaceae bacterium. Taxonomy (GTDB): domain Bacteria; phylum Bacteroidota; class Bacteroidia; order Flavobacteriales; family Flavobacteriaceae; genus Dokdonia. The sequence continues at coordinate 5,627 of CAYYSK010000096.1, read as the reverse complement.
GAGTTGTCATTCTCATTCTCGCTCGAGCATTAGCGAGACTCAAGAATAAATTTTCATTGTCAGAATTGTCTGGTACAGATGTTTTGAAGGTTTCAAAAAATGTAGTAAGATTTACGTCAATACTAGATACATTTGGGAATTTTTCTTTTAATTGAGCAATATGTTCTTGAGCTCTTGAAACTTGACTAGGTGCTTGATGAATAGGCATTTCTACACATAATATTGGAAACCCTGTTTTTGCACATAGCGTAGATGTTAATGCGCTATCAATCCCTCCACTTATTCCTACAACAAAACCATTCATTTTTGCTTTTGTTGCATAGTCTTTTAACCAAGTAACTATATAATCTACTACTTTATCAGTTTGCATATGTATGTGTTTAAGTTTGTAACTCGTATTTTTGCACCTTTAATTTATTTGGTCAAAAAATGAATTTTATTTTCCTGCGTTTAAGAAGTCTAAAGATACAAATTCACATGAAGAAATTACTTGGAGTTGTTTTGATTCTATTTGTTATTATAAGCTGTAATAATGATAAACAATTGAATCCAGAAATCGCTGCTATTCCGGTTGAAATTACTGTAGATCGTTTTGACCGATTATTTGCAAATACTACACCAGCGCAGATACCAGAACTTAAACAGAAATACCCTTATTTGTTTCCTAAAAGATATGATAATGCTTTTTGGGAAGCCAAACTTACTGATACATTACAAAAAGAACTGGAACGCGAAGTTGAAAAAGTATTTGCAAATACAGAAGAACTTGAAAATGAATTGGAGTTGTTGTATAAGCATATGATTCATTATTTTCCAGGAACAAAAATTCCTAAAACAACTGGGATTGTCTCTAGGGTAGATTATAAAAGTAAAGTAGTTTATGCTGATAGTTTGCTTTTAATAGGATTGGATAATTATTTGGGTGAGGATCATTACTTTTATGATGGTATTCCAAGATATTATGTAAAGAATCATAGGAAAGAGCAAATAGATGTAGATATAGCAGCTGCGTTTGCAAATCAATATGTTGCTAAGCCCCAATCTTTTTCTTTTTTAAATCAAATCGTTTTTGAAGGGAAGCAATTGTATCTCATGGAGTTATTATTAAGTCAAAAAGATACTCATGAGATTTTTTCATATACAGCAGAAGAGTTTTCTTTTGCTAAAGAAAATGAAGTGAAAATATGGGAATACTTTGTGTCTAATAAAATTTTATATAGTACCGATAGGAAATTATTACAGCGCTTTGTTGATCCAGCTCCTTTTTCTAAATTTTATTTGGATTTTGATAATGAAACCCCTGGAAGATTAGGAAGATATATAGGATATAGAATTGTAGCATCTTATATGTCAAATAATGATGTTTCTCTTACAAACATGTTATTACAAGATGGAGAGACGATATTTAATAATGCAAAATATAAACCTTGATTATGGCGCTTACACATAAAACAGATATTAAAATAGCAGTAGAGCTTGACGAAAACAGAGTTCCTGAAAAAATGGCTTGGACTGCTAGAGATGGAGGTGTTGCAAATGAACAGGCAAGAGCAATGTTACTTTCATTATGGGATCACGAAAGTCAAGAAGCTGTGAGTATAGATTTATGGACAAAAGATATGCCTGTAGATGAGATGCAGGTATTTTTCCATCAGACACTAGTTGGGATGACTAATACTTTTAGGAGGGCGACGGGAAATGATAAAATGAGTGATACGATGAAAGATTTTTGTGATTATTTTGCAGAGCATCTTGATCTTAAAAAAAGATAATGTGTTGATAGTAAAAAGTGTATAAAATTTTGTTTTGGAGGTAAAGAAGATAATTTTTGTGTATAATGCAGATTCTGGCCTTGTGAATTCTTGGCTAGATATGGCTCATAAGATTGTGAGTCCAGCTACATATGAATGTGATTTATGTGCTTTGACACATGGGAATTTCTCAGAAAAAACGATTTGGAAAGATTTCCGAAACTCAAGCAGTGTCGATATGGAATTTTATCATAAAGACGAATTCCTCTCTAAGTATAAATCAAAATGGTTACCTAGATACGACTTTCCAATTATCCTATATTCAGACGGAGAAGCCTTAGACCCCTTTATAACTGCATCTGTTTTTAAAAAGATAAAAACGGTAGAAGATTTAATTAAAAAGATAAAAACGCTTTTAAATACGGATACATCTATCTAGAATTTAGGCATTATAAATGTAGATGATGATTACTGCTCTAAATTGGAATTAATTTCTTTTATATAGTTTAGAATGTCATCTTGCCCTATGGTTTTAGAAGCGCTACTAATAAAATAATTTGGAAATTCCATCCAAGCACCAGATAGAAGAGATTGTTTGTATTGTTCAATATTACGTTCGAGTGCTTGTGGTTTAAGTTTGTCTGCTTTGGTAAAAATGATAGAAAAAGGAATTTGTCGTTCTCCTAAATACTCCATAAAGACAGTATCTACTGGTTGAGGTTCATGTCTGCAATCTACCAGTACAAATGCAGAGATTAATTGCCTGCGTTTTTCAAAATAATCAGTAATAAATTTTTGAAAATACTTTTTGTTTTTTTTAGAAACACGTGCATACCCATAACCAGGTAGGTCAACAAGATGCCAGTTTTTATTAATCAAAAAATGATTGATAAGCTGAGTTTTTCCAGGTCTTCCAGAAGTTTTTGCAAGGCTCTTTTTGTTAGTAAGCATATTGATTAGAGATGACTTTCCAACATTAGATCTGCCTATAAAAGCATATTCAGGAATCATTGTGTTTGGGCACTTGGCAACATCTGAGTTGCTTACCACAAATTCAGCCGACTTGATTTGCATGATAACATTATATTAGAAACTGCGACTCTTCAACCAGTCGAGTAATATGTCATTAAAGTGATCTGGCTGTTCCATCATAGCTGCATGGCCACATTCATCTATCCAGAATAAGTCAGAGTTAGGTAGTAATTTATTAAAATCTTCTGCTACTTCAGGTGGCGTAACATTGTCTTGTTTCCCCCAAATGATACAAGTTGGTGTATGCATTTCTGGTAAATCTTGAGCCATATTGTGGCGTATTGCACTTTTTGCAATGGCTAACGTTTTTAGTAATTTATTACGATCGTTTACGGTGTCGTATACTTCGTCAACAATTTCTTTTGTAGCTATGTCGGGATTGTAAAAAACACCTTGGGCTTTCTTTTTGATATACTCGTAATCACCTCGTTTAGGGTAGCTTTCTCCCATTGCGCTTTCATATAAACCTGAACTTCCTGTGATAACAAGTCCTTTAATTTTTTCAGGATATACTTTTGAATGGTATAAGGCTACATGGCCTCCCATAGAATTTCCTAAAAGAACAACTTCCTTGTAATTTTTGTGATCGATAAACTCTTTTAGGTACTTAGCAAAGCTTTTTACACCTGTTTTGATAAGAGGCATAGTGTATACAGGTAATTCTGGAATTACTACTTTGTATCCTTTTGCAGAAAAGAAATCAGTAACTGCATCAAAATTACTTAAACCACCCATCAGTCCGTGTAATATGATGATAGGGGTGCCTTCACCTTCTTCTAAATAAGTGAATTTACCTTCGGTTTTTAATTTGTGCTTCATAGTTGTGGTTAGGCCTAGGCTTAATGGCAAATATAGGTATTTCCCGTGTATTGCAATCTTTTTTTCTAAATGGTTTGCAAGTAAAAAGTTGTCGTGTTTTTTTTAGGAAACTATCAAGTCAAAAAAGTTAATTTTTTGATAAAAGCTTTCGCGAAAGCATACAAAAGTCAGCGACATTCTTTTATGAACAAGGTCGCTTCTAAAGTGCTTATAGTGGTAAAACTTATCAACAAAGTGCAATAATGTGGTAAAATGTGCAGTTTTTTCTTATATATTTGATCAATAAATCAGATTTTCTATAAAATTCAGTGCTAAATCTAATTGGAACATACGAGTGTAAAATTGATGCTAAGGGTAGATTAATGCTGCCTCAAGCATTTAAAAAGCAACTGACTTCTGTCTTGCAAGATGGATTTGTGCTTAAACGTGCGGTGTTTCAAAGATGTTTAGAATTGTATCCTATAGCAGAGTGGAATGCTGTGTCTCAAAAAGTAAATAAACTTAATAGGTTCAATAAGAAAAATGATGAGTTCATTCGTCGTTTTAATGCAGGGTTAAAACCTGTAGAGATAGATGCCTCTGGTCGAATACTAATCTCTAAAGATTTACACGCATTTGCACAAACCAAAAAAGAGATCGTAGTAAATGCAGCTATTAATATTTTAGAAATATGGGATAAAGAGCTTTATGAAAAAGCAATTGACGATGCAGTGTTGGATTTTGCAGATTTAGCTGAAGAGGTAATGGGAGATCAAAATGATGAAGTAGATGGAGTATCATAATCCCGTATTGCTACAGGAAACTGTAGATGGACTCGATATAAAACCCAATGGGATATATGTTGATGTAACCTTTGGAGGAGGAGGTCATTCTAGAGAAATTATAAAAAGACTTGGTGAAAAAGGAAAGCTTTATGCTTTTGATCAAGACCAAGATGCTCAGCAAAATAGTATTGATGATAATCGATTTACACTTATTTCTGAGAATTTTAGATATATCAAACGATTTCTGAGATTTAATGGAGTAAAAAAAGTAGATGGTATTCTTGGAGATTTTGGAGTGTCTTCGCATCAATTTGATGTGGCAGAACGAGGATTTTCTACACGATTTGAGAGTGATTTGGATATGCGTATGAATCAAAACGATTCATTGTCAGCATATCATGTGGTAAATGAGTATGATGAAGAAGAGCTACGTCAGGTCTTTTGGCAATATGGAGAATTACGTAATGCGCCTAAAATTGCTAGGACAATTGTAAATGACCGAAAAGAAATACCTATTAAGACAAGTGAACAGCTTAAACTGGTGTTAAAACCTTTTTTGCCAAAACATAGAGAACATAAAATTTTGGCACAAATCTATCAAGCAGTTCGTATTGAAGTGAATCAAGAGTTGGAGGTGTTAAAGGAATTCTTAACACAAACAGAACAATTGCTAGAAATGAGTGGGCGTTTAAGTTTAATATCCTACCACTCACTTGAAGATAGACTTGTAAAACGATATATAAGAAATGGCTTGTTTGAAGGGGAACCTGAAAAAGATATGTATGGCAACTTTGAAGTGCCATTTAAAAAAGTGGGAAAATTAATTGTTCCTGATCATAAAGAAATAAAAGAAAATAACAGAGCACGAAGTGCAAAGTTGCGTATAGCAGAACGCATATAGTATGAAGAAAAAGATTAATAACATACTTAAAGGTAAATTCTTGGTAGATGAAGAAGCTTTCAAGAATTGGCGTATGATTATTTTTCTGTCAGTGCTTGCTTTAATAATGATTGCTAGTTCGCATCGAGCAGATGAGAAAGTGCATGAGATTGCAAGACTTAAAGCAAAAGTAGAAGAGTTGCGAAGTGAATCAGTAGATGCTCGATTACAGCTCTGGAAATTAAAAATAGAAAGTAATGTGGCTCGTAAAATGGAATCTAGAGGAATTCAACCATCTACAGCGCCACCTCAAAAAATAAAGGTAAAAAGACAAGAGCAGTAACCTCCCAATATGGCAACCACTGATAAGAACATATTAAA
>CAYYSK010000095.1:0-11675 GCA_964474345.1 uncultured Flavobacteriaceae bacterium | reverse complement strand
GTATAAATGAAGGAAAGACTGCACAGATTGTAAATCTTGAAAAAGGAAATGTCGTTATAAAAATGGAAGATAGTCTAGTGATTGATATGATGAGTTATATGCGAGCGCTTTCTGTCTTTGAACCTGGAGATGCTACTACTGTTATGGTAAATAGAAACGGAGTAGAAATAAAAAAAGAAATCATATTTGTCAAGACTAAATAGAAAATATCTTGCAAATTAAAATAGTTAAGAAACCCAGTCATATTGGGTAAATTATTAAAGATATGGCAAAAATAGGAGATATAGATGTAGGAGATTTTCCGTTACTATTAGCACCGATGGAAGATGTAAGTGATCCACCTTTTCGTGCATTATGTAAAGAACAAGGAGCAGATGTTGTATATACTGAGTTTATATCTTCTGAGGGCTTGATACGTGATGCAGCAAAAAGTGTCATGAAATTAGATATTTATGAAAAAGAACGTCCTGTAGGAATTCAAATTTTCGGAGCTGTTTTAGAATCTATGCTCAAAAGCGTAGAAATTGTAGAAGCTAGCGGTCCAGATATTATTGATATTAATTTTGGATGTCCTGTGAAGAAAGTAGTTTCAAAGGGGGCTGGAGCAGGTATTCTGAAGGATATTGATCTTATGGTAAAGCTTACAGGGGCTATGGTGAAGCATACAAAACTTCCAGTAACAGTAAAAACTCGCTTAGGATGGGATCATGACAGTATAAAGATTGTTGAAGTGGCTGAACGTCTTCAAGATGTAGGATGTAAAGCTATATCGATACATGGGCGTACACGAGCGCAGATGTATAAGGGAGATGCTAATTGGCATCCTATTGCAGAAGTGAAGAATAATCCTAGAATGCATATTCCAGTATTTGGTAATGGAGATGTAAATACGCCTGAACGTGCTGTAGAAATGCGTGATAAATTTGGATTAGATGGTGCTATGATAGGAAGAGCTAGTATAGGATATCCTTGGTTTTTTAAAGAAGTAAAACACTTTATGAATACGGGAGAAAAACTAAAACCTCCAACATTGGAAGAAAGAATAGAAGCTGCCCGTCGTCATTTACAGATGTCTATAGACTGGAAAGGAGAAATTTTAGGCGTATTTGAAACTAGAAGACATTATACGAATTACTTTAGAGGAATTCCTCATTTTAAAGAATATCGTATGAAACTCGTTACGAGTGATCGTAGCGAAGATGTATTTGCAGCAATGGATCTTATTGAAAAAGAATTTGCAGGGTATGAGTTTGTCTAAATTAATCTTTAGATAAAAAGCTATTATTTATTTTACTTGCGGCAAGTCTTGCAGCCAGAACACCTAGAATAAGAATTGTTATATATACTATAACTACGTTTAAAAACTCAAATCGTACAGGATAAGGGAGCGTTTCTGTAATGGGAACGATTCCTGTTAGTTGTTGTATAAAAACGATAATGCTTCCTAACAATATACCTATACCTCCTCCTATAATAATCATAAGAGCACCTTGGTAAAAAAAACTACTTCGTATACTGGAAAGCGATGCACCAAGATCAGAAAGTGTTTTGATATGACTTTTTTTATCTATAATGATCATAATCATACTTCCTACAAAACTAAATAACGCAATAATAAGAACAAGGATACATATAAAATAAAGCGCCAAGTTTTCTGTGTTTAGCATTTTGTAAAGTGCGTCATTAAGTTCTGTCCTATTTTTAATTGATATGTTATTAAAAAAAATAGTGTTTAATTGGTCTCTTATTTTTAACTCGTCTGCTTCTGGGGTGAGTTTAATTTCAATAGTGCTTATTCTGTCTAATGGATATTCTAATAAATCACCTACAAAATCAATATTTGCAAAAAGGTGATCATTATCTATAGATTCTCCAGCTTGGAAAATTCCGCTTGCAACAGCACTTGATCTATTAAATGCACTCGTAGGATCTGTAATTTGCCCTGTACCTGGTCTAGGGACCATAACTCGTAATAAATTACCATAGTCACTCATTCCTAATGATAGTCTGCGACGTATTCCATAACCTATAGCAACTTCAGGCTCATCTACGCTAGGCCAAAAACCAGCAAGTAGTGTAGTATCTACACTACTTACTTTTAGATAGTTCTCATCAACACCTTTAATAAAACCAAGGTGAGTTTTCCCATCATATTCTAGATATACACGTTCTTCTATTACTTTAGAATAGCTATCTATTCCTTTAATAACTGCAATGTTTTTTTCTTGTTCTGGAGTAATTGTTATTGATTTTCCAGTACTGGGCGAGATTTTAAGATCAGGATCTATGATAGAAGTTACAGAAATATTATAACCCTTGAGTCCTTCAAATGCAGATAGTACAACAAGTAGAACAGCCGTCGCTATGATAATACTCGAAATAGATATATTGGTAATAATATTGATTGCATTTGTGCCACTTTTTGCAAAGAGGTAACGTTTAGCAATATATAGAGGAAACCGCATTTACGATTTTTTTCTTTTCTCTAATAACGAAGGATCTTGAATAGGATTATCTACTCCTTTAAGTGATCTATCTATTCCTTCCATATACTCAAGGGAATCGTCAAGGTAAAACTGTAATTCGGGCATACGTCTTAATTGATGACGAGTACGTTGTGAAACCTCATGTCTTATTTTGGTTTTTACTAAATTGAGTTCTCGTAACATATCTGTTCCTTCAGCATTAGGAAAAACGCTAATATATATTTTGGCAATAGAAAGATCTGTAGGGACTTTTACTTTTGAAACAGAAACAATAATACTTCTATGACCACTATCTCGCAATGCATTTTGTAATACATCTGCAAGATCTTTTTGTAAAACACCCGCTACCTTTTTCTGTCTGTTAGATTCCATACCGCAAAAATACGCTTTTTATAGATTGTGTTACTTTTGTGAGAGATGTTTTCAGTAATTATACGCTTTCGCGAAAGCGTATATATAAAGAAATAAATTAAATGGATAAGATTGAACATATAGGAATTGCCGTAAAGGATCTAGACGCTTCTAATAAATTGTATGAAAAACTATTTGGAAAACCTCATTATAAAATAGAGGAAGTACTATCTGAAGGGGTGAAGACATCATTTTTTGAAGTCGGGCCTAATAAAATTGAATTATTAGAGGCAACAAGAGATGATAGTCCTATTGCAAAGTTTATAGAAAAAAAAGGGGAAGGCATACATCATATAGCTTTTGCTGTAGAGAATATAGAAGAAGAGATGCTTCGATTAAAAGAAGAAGGTTTTGTTTTACTTAATGAAAAACCTAAGCAAGGTGCTGATAATAAGCTTGTCGCATTTGTTCATCCTAAAACTGCAGGTGGTGTTTTGGTAGAATTATGCCAAGAATATAATAATAAGCAGTAAAATTCTTTGCTCTATTGAGTATTTGTTATAAATTTGCACCCGTTTTTGGTCCCATAGCTCAGTTGGTTAGAGCATCTGACTCATAATCAGAGGGTCCTTGGTTCGAGCCCAAGTGGGACCACTTTTTTTGAAATATTGCATTTTAATATTTTACTCAAATTAATTGTTATTTAGAGTGCAAATATGTCAAATGTGATCAAAGTGTATCTGAATAAGATCGCTTTAATATTATATATTGTTATACTCATCATACGTGTAATTTGAGATGAAATATTGTCTCTTACGCATATGATGTTTTTTTGTTAATGTGATTTTAACATTATGTTTTTGTAAAAAAAAGCAAGGATGCACTTGTTTTTACCGATAAAATGCTTATTATTGTCGACGAAAGATGCTTTTTTAACATAATAATAAGATTTTAAAAGCGTTTATAATAAGTACATTTTGAATTATATATTTTTGTAGTCTATGAGCCCCAAACTCAAAAACTTACTTATGACAACAATAATGTTTGTTGTTGGATATGCATCTATGGCCCAAGAAGTGGTTACAGGAGGGCCTTCACCACCGCCACCGCCAAGTGCAATACCATCACTTCCAGGATTGGTTGTCCCTATCGACGAGAATATAGTGATATTATTAATTGCTGGATTACTAGCAGGTGTAATATACTTTTATAAGAGACGTCCTTCTGAAGCTTAATTTTTTAATAAGCTTCAGTCAGTCTTTTCACATATTTTCCAATAACGTCAAACTCTAAGTTGACGATACTATCCTTTTTAATATGTTTAAATATTGTATTCTCATATGTATATGGTATGATGGCTACACTAAATCCGTTTTTATTAGAGTTAACTACAGTAAGACTTACACCATTTATGGTGATTGAACCTTTCTCTATGGTTACATTAGATAGTTTGAAGTCGTATGTAAAGTCAAATCTCCAACTACCATTTTCTTCTTTGTGCCCTGTACATATTCCTGTTTGATCTACATGCCCTTGAACAATATGCCCATCTAATCTTGCTCCTAATACCATGGCCCGCTCGAGATTGATATCGTCTTGTTCTTCTAGCGTATGCAAATTTGTTTTTTCTAATGTCTCTTTAATAGCTGTTACGGTATACTGGTTATTGTTTATAGCTACAACTGTTAGACATACTCCATTATGAGCAACGCTTTGATCAATTTTGAGTTCTGGAGTAAGTTGACTTTCTACGGTAATGTGTATATTATCTTGTTCTTTTTCTATTTTGATAATTTTGCCTAAATCCTCAATAATACCTGTAAACATGAATGACTATAATTTGGTTACTTTTGTGATGTAAAAATACAAAACCCATAGTTGGTATATAATGAAGAAAGATCAAAAAATTAAAGTTGGAATATCTATAGGAGATTTAAATGGAATAGGAACCGAAGTTGTTTTTAAAACTTTCTCAGAAGCGATGATGCTAGATTTTTGCACCCCTATCATATTTGGTTCAGTAAAAACACTTTCTTTTATAAAAAAAACGCTTGGAAGTCAAATCAGTTTACATGGGGTGAATTCATTATCTAAAATTATTGATGGCAAAGTCAATATTTTTAATGTTTGGAAAGAGCCGGTAAAAATACAATTTGGAGAATCTACAGAAGTAGCAGGTAAATATGCTTTGTTGTCATTTACTGAAGCGACAAAGGCTCTTAAAAATGGAGAAGTAGATGTTCTTGTAACTGCACCTATAAATAAGGCAAATATCCAAAGTGATGACTTTAAGTTCCCGGGACATACAGATTATTTAGCACAAGTATTTAAAGGAGATGCTATGATGCTTATGGTTACTGAAACTCTTAAAATAGGACTTCTTACAGATCATGTAGCTGTAAAAGATGTCACTACTCATATAACGCCTGAATTAATTACAAATAAGATACAAACATTATATACAACATTGCAAAGTGACTTTGGAATCCATTTACCAAAAATAGCTTTATTGGCAATTAATCCTCATGTAGGAGATAATGGAGTTATAGGAGATGAGGATGATAAAGTGCTAATACCTACATTAGAAAAAATAAGGAGTACAGGTAAGATTGTATATGGGCCTTATGCTGCAGATAGTTTTTTTGGTTCTGGAAATTATAAGAATTTTGATGCAATATTAGCAGCATATCATGATCAAGGTTTAATACCTTTTAAAACATTATCATTTGGTAAAGGTGTTAATTATACAGCTGGATTAGATTATATAAGAACATCTCCAGATCACGGTACTGCATATGAAATTGCAGGAAAAAATAAAGCAGATCATAGTTCTTTTAGAGAAGCCATTTTTAAGGCAATTGATATCTATAATAAGCGACAAGATTATAAAGAATTGACAGAAAATGTTCTCAAAATATCTCCTCGTAAAATGGGAAATAAAAATCGCAATAATTCTAAAGATTAATAAATTAATACATTCTTCTTGTGCATAAAGAAGAGTTGAAAATAAAATTAAATAAGAAGTTTTGAAATACAGAAAATTATGTATCTTTGCACGCTCCTAACGGATGATGTGATGAAAGATTTGAAACTATTTACCATACAGTATGTAGGTTTAAAAGAAGGAGAGCATAATTTTGAATATCAAATAGACAAGTCGTTCTTTGATTATTTTGAGTTTGATGACTTTAATGGAGCAAATTTGCAAGTTAGTCTTGATTTTGTAAAGAAAACAACACTTATGCAATTGAACTTTAAAGTTGATGGCACAGTAAATATAAATTGTGATCTTACTAACGAACCTTATGATGAACCTATACATGGAGATTTAGAGATCGTTGTTAAATTTGGTCATGAATATAATGATGAAAACGAAGAAATTCTTATTCTGCCTTATGGAGAATATGAATTAAATGTTGCTCAGTATATATATGAACTAGTCATATTATCTGTCCCAAATAAAAGGGTTCACCCAGGAGTGAAGGATGGAACATTAAAATCAGAAATACTAAATAAACTGGAAGAATTAAGTTTAGGAGGTAAAAAAGAACAAGAAAACGAAGATAAGTCGATGACAGATCCCCGTTGGGATTTATTAAAAAAACTATTAACAGATAAATAAGAGTACGTAATGGCACATCCTAAAAGAAAAATCTCGAAAACGAGAAGAGATAAAAGAAGAACGCATTACAAAGCTGCTGTACCACAAATCGCTGTAGATCCTACAACAGGAGAAGCACACCTTTACCACAGAGCACACTGGCACGAAGGAAAATTATATTACAGAGGCCAAGTAGTTATTGATAAAACTGAAGACGAAGTAGAAGCTTAGAAATTTTATATGATCCATATAGCATGAAAACTCTCACAAAGTGAGAGTTTTTTTTATATATGTTTTTTGTAAAAAAAGTTAATTATTAGTTCATTTTGATCAAATTTTAGTATTTTTCGCTCCCTTTTACACCATTTTTGATATAAAAAGGTATAACCTAACTGAAGCAAATGAATAAAATCTCAGCGGCAATTACAGCTGTAGGGGCATATGTTCCAGACTACGTGCTCACCAATAAGATTTTGGAGACCATGGTCGACACTAACGACGAGTGGATTACCACTCGAACAGGAATCAAAGAGCGTCGTATTCTTAAAGAAGATGGTAAAGGTACTTCGTATCTCGCTATTCAGGCCGCAAACGATTTATTAAAAAAAGCAAATTTAGATCCTCTTGAGATCGATATGGTTATAGTAGCAACAGCAACTCCAGATATGCCAGTTGCATCTACTGCCGTATATACAGCATCGCAAATAGGAGCTACAAATGCTTTTGCTTATGATCTTACAGCTGCCTGTTCAAGTTTTTTATATGGAATGTCTACAGCATCTAGTTATATAGAATCTGGACGCTATAAAAAAGTACTGTTAATAGGAGCAGATAAAATGTCTTCTATTATTGATTATACAGATAGAGCTACTTGTATCATTTTTGGTGATGGAGCTGGAGCTGTTCTATTTGAACCAAATGAAGATGGATATGGATTACAAGATGAAATTTTAAAATCAGATGGAATAGGACGTGAATTTTTAAAGATAGATGCTGGAGGATCAATACTTCCGGCCTCTCATAATACTGTAGATAATAAACAACATACTGTTTTTCAAGATGGGAAAACAGTTTTTAAATATGCCGTGTCAAATATGGCAGATGTAAGTGATAAGATCATGACCCGTAATAACCTAACCGGAGATGATGTGAATTATCTTATTGCTCATCAGGCAAATAAAAGAATAATAGATGCTACCGCTAAGCGTATGAAACTTGAAAAAGAAAAAGTTCTTATCAATATTCATCGATACGGTAATACAACATCAGCAACTTTACCACTGCTGATGAGTGACTATGAAGATCAACTTAAAAAAGGAGATAAAATTATTTTTGCTGCTTTTGGAGGCGGATTTACTTGGGGATCTATTTATTTAACCTGGGCATATAACTCCTAAAATTTAAACCTAAAAGACTAACAAACGTACTATGGATTTAAAAGAAATTCAAAACCTTATCAGATTTGTTGCAAAATCAGGAGCTAGCGAAGTAAAGCTAGAAATGGATGATGTTAAAATTACCATTAGAACTGGAAGTGATGATGATAAAGGTACTACGACTTTTGTGCAACAAATGCCTGCAATGGCACCAGCTGCTGCACCAGCACCTGTAGCTCCAGTAGAAGCCGCAACACCTGCTGCTCCTGCTCCAGTAGAAGATGATAATTCAAAATATATTACTATAAAGTCACCAATTATAGGAACATTCTATCGCAAACCTGCTCCAGACAAACCCACTTTTGTTGAAGTTGGAAAATCGATCTCTGAAGGAGATGTTCTATGTGTGATTGAAGCTATGAAACTCTTTAATGAGATAGAAAGTGAAGTTTCTGGTACTATTGTAAAAGTACTTGTAGATGATTCTTCTCCAGTAGAGTTTGATCAGCCATTATTTTTAGTAGATCCATCATAACCCCTTACGGGTATTTTTAATGTATTAGGGAAAAGTTTGCTTTCGCGAAAGCATAAGACAAACAATACAATATCGTATACTTCCTGAAAATAAATTGAACACCTATGTTTAAGAAAATACTTATTGCAAATAGAGGCGAGATCGCATTACGCGTTATACGTACGTGTAAGGAGATGGGCATAAAGACAGTAGCTGTATACTCAAAAGCCGACGAAGAAAGCCTTCATGTTAAATTTGCAGATGAAGCTGTTTGTATAGGACCTGCTCCAAGTAGCGAGTCATATTTAAAAATGGCAAATATTATTGCAGCTGCCGAAATTACAAATGCAGATGCTATTCATCCAGGGTATGGATTTCTCTCTGAGAATGCTAAATTTTCTAAAATCTGTGAAGAACACGATATAAAATTTATCGGAGCAACCGCAGAGATGATTAGTAAAATGGGAGATAAAGCTACTGCAAAAGAGACTATGAAAGCTGCAGGAGTGCCTTGTGTGCCAGGATCTGAAGGACTCATAGCCGATTTTGAAGAGTGTACAAAATTAGCTCTAGAAGTTGGTTACCCAGTAATGCTTAAAGCAACTGCTGGAGGTGGAGGAAAAGGAATGCGTGCGGTTTGGAAAGAAGAAGACCTGCTTAAAGCATGGGAATCTGCTCGTCAAGAATCAAAAGCTGCTTTTGGTAATGATGGAATGTATATGGAAAAACTCATTGAAGAGCCACGTCATATAGAAATTCAAGTTGTAGGAGATAGTAACGGGAAAGCCTGTCACTTATCAGAAAGAGATTGTTCTGTACAACGTCGTCATCAGAAATTGACAGAAGAGACACCATCTCCGTTTATGACAGATAAGCTTCGTAAAGATATGGGAGATGCTGCTGTACGTGCTGCAGAATTTATTAAATATGAAGGAGCAGGTACCGTTGAATTCTTAGTAGATAAACATCGTAATTTCTACTTCATGGAAATGAATACCCGTATTCAAGTAGAACACCCTATTACAGAGCAAGTAGTAGATTATGATTTAATACGTGAACAAATCCTTGCGGCAGCAGGTGTGCCTATTTCTGGGAAAAATTATTTCCCACAGTTACATGCTATAGAATGCCGTATAAACGCAGAAGACCCGTTTAATGATTTTAGACCTTCACCGGGACGTATTACAACGTTACACGCTCCTGGAGGCCATGGAATACGTATAGATACACATGTCTATAGTGGATATATGATTCCACCTAATTATGACTCTATGATTGCAAAACTAATTACAACAGCGCAAACTCGTGAAGAAGCAATCAATAAGATGAAAAGAGCACTTGATGAATTTGTGATTGAAGGAATAAAAACAACAATTCCTTTCCATAGACAATTAATGGAACATCCAGATTATATTTCAGGAGATTATACTACAAAATTTATGGAAGACTTTGAAATGAAACCTGAAGAGTAGTAGACTCAAAAGTTATAAATAAAAAAGCCAACTAAATTAGTTGGTTTTTTTATTTTAAAATAATGTTATGATTATTTTCTAATTATGTTTCTATCTTTATTGTATACTTGAAATAAAAGAAATTGAAGAAGAAAAAGATTTTAATTTTAGATTATTCTGTAGATAGATTGGAGACTCCTACGATCAAAAGTTGTTTGACTGAGAATCATTGGGAAGTGTCCTCAATATTTATAGACTCGGAAGAATCATTTCCTAATGATTTGATAGAAAAAGAATATACACACATAATTCATACAGGATCAGCACTATCTATAAATGATATAGCACCTTTTACAGAAAAAGCTTTAAAATATATACAAAATGCTCGTGATAAAGGAATTTGGCAAATGGGTATCTGTTATGGTCATCAGTTAATTTGTAAAGCGTTGGTAGGGGCACATGCAGTTAGATCTTCTCCTCACGGTTTTGAGATAGGTTGGGGAAATGTGAAATTTGTAAACAACGCAAAAGAAATACTCCATTTAGAAGGGCAAGAAAATGTGTGGCAACATCATTTTGATGAAGTAATTGAATTGCCTGAAGGTTCAGAAGTTTTAGCAACAAATGATCATTCTGAAATACAAGCGTATATTAATTATGATCAGCATTTGTTAGGAACTCAATTCCATCCAGAGTTTTCTAAAAAAGCTGGAGATGATTATTTTTTAAATGATCGAAAATTTATAGAAAAAAATGGAATTGATGTAGATAAGCTAGTAACTAGTTGCCCTTCTTTTGATACTGCAAAAGTGTTTTTTACCTATTTCTTATCTCAAGAATAAGGCTGAGACTATTCATATACAGGTTGTGTGTTTAAAATATCTCGGTGTATTTCTCCTGGACAAATCACACGAACAGGAATCTTTAAGTTATAAGCTTTACAAAGCTTACGTACATTTGTGTTTATTTCTTCTTTAGAATACCGAGATGAAAAATGATTTAAAATGAGTTGCCCTACATTGATTTCTGAAACCATCTTAATTACTTCATTTAGTTTACTGTGTTTGTTTTTATTGGAGGCGCTTTTTACAATCATACCATCTTGATCTTGAAGAAATGTAGATTCGTGTATTAATATTTCTGAGTGATCCCATTTACTGTAATCATCAACAGGAGTATCTCCAGCATATGATAGTATATTTGTATTGATGGTTTCCATAATAGTCTCTCTTCCTTTTGTTGCAATCAGTTCTTTGATGCTCTTTCCATCAAGATGTGTAAATTCTTTTTTAAGCTTTTGTTTTGTTTGAAATAATTTAAAACTAAGGCTTTTAAATACATTTTGAGGAGATACTATATGTTCATTTCGTATGGCTTCTACAAATAAATCATTGCGTATAGAAACTCTATCTAAGTGTTCTAATGCTTGCCAAATAGTTCCTTGAATATGTGGGTCAAATTTATTTTGAAAATCCTTCATCGCAGGAAAAGAACCGCTATGCTTTGGGTAATATATTTTAGGAAACCCTTTCCTGGCATTGAGTTGATTTAATTGAAACAGTCCAGTAATATGATCTCTATCAGGATGTGTAATAAATACATGCTTAATCTTCCCGGATTTTTGTAATAGTCCAGAAGCGACCCCATCTCCAGCATCAAATAAAAGGCCTAATTCTTCAATATTAATCCAAGTAGAGAATAAAGCTGTGGAATATGCTGTGATGTTGAGAGTCATTTAATAAGAGTAATGATTATATAAAACAAAACTACTAAAAAGGAATAGGTTATAGATTATGCAATGTGTTCTATAAAAAAAACCGCTTCAATAGAAGCGGTTTGTATTTTATTGGCGCCGCCAAAGGGTTTAATACCCCGAGGCTTGCCTCGAAATTAAAA
>CAYYSK010000094.1:0-11714 GCA_964474345.1 uncultured Flavobacteriaceae bacterium | reverse complement strand
CTATGAACAACAAATGGCAAAATCTAGTTAATAGTCTAGTCTGTTTATTAATAATAAATAATATAATTATGACAAAAAATGGAAACGTAGATGGTTCAGTATGGCCGATGCCAACTTTCAGATTTGAAGTAGATTTAGGTGCTGGGTTGCATAATGTTCCATTTCAGGAAGTATCAGGAATAGATGTTGAAGATCAAGTTATAGAATACCATAAGAGTAATAGCCCTGCTTTTTCAATAGAAAAAAAACCAGGTATCGTTAAGTATGATAACGTCACAATGAAACGTGGTATTTTTGCAAATGATAATGTATTCTGGAATTGGCATGCAGAAATAAAAATGAATACCATAAAGAGAAGAACAGTTCTTATAAAACTCTTAGACGAGTCAGGACAAATAATGATGCAATGGCAATTAGACAATGCCTGGCCTACAAAAATAACGAGTACAAGTTTAAAATCTGATGGAAATGAAGTAGCTATAGAAAAGTTAGAACTAGCATATACGTATTTTAAAACAGAAAAATCTTAAAACAAAAATCCCTTTACTTTAAAGGGAATCCATTTTTAAGTGTCGGATATTAAAATTACATTTGTTTTGAAACGCACGATTTTTTTATATGGCTGGAAATACCTTCGGGACACTATTTAAACTCACTACTTTTGGAGAATCACACGGGAAAGCTATAGGAGGAATCATAGATGGTTGTCCAGCAGGGCTAAGACTTGATTTTGAGGCTATTCAAAAAGAATTAGAACGTCGTAAACCTGGACAATCTAAGATTGTAACTCAACGTAAAGAACCAGACACTGTAGATTTCTTATCAGGAATTTTTGAAGGACAAACCACAGGAACACCTATAGGGTTTGAGATTGTAAATACCAATCAGAAGTCAAAAGATTATTCTCATATAAAAGATACCTATCGTCCTAGCCATGCTGATTATACGTATGATCAAAAATATGGCACTCGGGATTATCGTGGTGGTGGTCGTTCATCAGCTCGTGAGACTGCGAGTAGAGTCGTAGCTGGAGCTATCGCAAAGCAGTTTCTAAAAGACATTAAAATTCATTCCTACACTTCTTCGGTTGGAGAATTAGAGATGGATATTCCATATCAAAAGCTCGATTTTAGTAAGATAGACAGTAATGATGTGAGATGTCCTGATGACGCTTTCGCGAAAGCATTTATTGAAAGAATAAAAGAAATTAGAAAAGAAGGAGATACCATTGGAGGCGTGATTACATGTGTGATCCAAAATGTACCTGTAGGACTCGGGGAACCAGTATTTGATAAACTCCATGCAGAACTCGGAAAAGCCATGTTATCCATTAATGCGGTAAAAGGTTTTGAATACGGAAGTGGTTTTGAAGGAGCCAAAATGAAAGGCAGTAATCACAATGATATCTTTAATGCAAACGGAAGCACCAAAACCAATCTTAGTGGCGGTGTACAAGGAGGTATTAGTAATGGAATGGATATCTACTTTAAAGTAGCCTTTAAACCTGTAGCTACCATTATGCAAAAACAAGAAACTATAGACGCACACGGCAATGTTGTAGAGATGCAAGGAAAAGGTAGACATGATCCTTGTGTTGTTCCCAGAGCCGTTCCTATTGTAGATGCTATGGCTGCGTTGGTTCTAGCTGATTTTGTGTTACGAAATAAATCGATTAAGATATAATGTATCTTTAAAAAATACCATAAATTTAAAAAGTGGATTAGATATCCGCTTTCGCGAAAATATATAGCATATGAAAAAACTAGCATTACATTGGAAGATTATTATTGGTTTAGTTCTAGGAATCGTATGGGCTTTAGTATCTAGTTCACTAGGTTGGAGTTCGTTTACTAATAACTGGATAGCTCCTTTTGGAACCATATTTATCAATCTTCTAAAACTTATTGCTGTACCGCTCGTTTTATTTTCTATCATTAATGGAGTTACTGGTATAGGTGACCCTTCTAGTTTAGGTAGAATGGGAGGGAAGACTCTTATTGCATATCTGGCAACTACCTTATTGGCTGTAGCCTTAGGACTAATATTGGTCAATGTGATGCAACCAGGTAAAATGGTAGATGAAGCGAGTCGTATTGATAACAGGATTAGTTATGAATTATGGGCACAAGATGCAGGAGTCGAGGTGAAAGATGGCATGAATTTTTTGCAAGACCCTCAATATAAAGATCGTGTAGCAGCCGTTACTGAGCTTGAAAAAAATAAAACAATAGATGAAGCTGTAGCTTCACGTCTTAAAACGGTAGAAAAAAATAAAAAAGATGGCCCACTAAAACCTCTTGTAGACTTAGTACCACAAAATATATTTAAATCATTAACAGATAATGGGTTGATGTTACAAGTGATCTTTTTTGCGCTCTTCTTTGGAATCAGTTTATTATTTATTTCTAAAGAAAAAGCAGCACCCGTTATGAAGATTGTAGATAGCTTGATGGAAACTTTCTTGAAGATGATTGATTTTGTGATGCAAGCAGCTCCATTTTTTGTATTTGCTTTATTAGCAGGTGTCATTAGTAAAATGGCAGGAGATGATGTAGGGAAAGTAATAGAGATTTTTAAAGGACTTTCTTGGTATTCACTAACTGTAGTAATTGGACTTGCTTTGATGGTATTTTTAGTATATCCCTTAATTATGAAATTACTAGTTCGTGTAGTTTCATATACTGGTTTTTTCAAAGCAATGGGATTAGCACAAACAACTGCATTTTCTACATCGAGTAGTGCTGCAACACTTCCTGTTACTATGGAATGTGTAGAAGATAATCTTGGCGTAGACAAAAAAATCACAAGTTTTGTATTACCTATTGGTGCTACTGTAAATATGGACGGTACTGTATTATACCAAGCGATTGTGGTTGTTTTTCTTGCGCAGTTTCATATGATAGATCTTACTTTAGGACAACAGCTTACCATTGTATTAACAGCGACCTTAGCTTCTATAGGATCTGCTGCAGTACCTAGTGCAGGTCTTGTCATGCTTATTGTTGTATTAGGTTCTGTAGGCTTAAATCCAGCTTGGATTGCTATTATTTTTCCTGTAGATCGTATCCTAGATATGTGTCGTACCGTGGTAAATGTAACTGGAGATGCAACGGTTTCTTCTATTATAGCAAAAGGAGAAGGAATGATGCATTACGATAAAACCAAAAACCCTGATGATGCATTTGATCCTGAAAAATAGTATTTCTGATTCATAAAATTTCTTTAAAATAACAAACAATATCTGAATTGTTGTATCTTGTGATTTCTAAATTATAGATATCTATATGCGCATGGATTCTACCTAACGCCATATAGTTATGAGAAAATATATAATACAGATTATCTTTTTATTTTTAGTTGGAAGCTCTTATGCTCAGGTTGGTATAGGAACAACAACTCCATCTGCTGCTGCTATGTTAGAAGTCAGCCCTACCACAAATGGATTTACTTATAGAGGACTTATGCCTCCAGTAATGACTGTGTCACAGCGAGATTTAATAAATGTTACTTCCGCTGATGTAGGACTACTTGTTTTTATTAATGACTCTGTTACGGGGATTCAGTGTTTGCAATTTTATACAGGAACTACTTGGGTCTGTACAAATGATTCCTCTGCTGCTGGATTTACAGTATTTGCAGCTCAAGATTTTGATGCTACAACTTCTTGGAGCTATACATTAACGCCAGTTACTTATAATATTCCTGCTCTAGATGATATATGGGCAGTTATAGCAAGTCTTGATAATATCATAGGATTTACTGGTAATTTTTTTGGTTGTAGCGATCTTGATAACCCTATTACAGGAACAAACGTAGATCATATGATTGCTTTTGATAATGTTAATGTTTCTGGAGCTACAGCGGCTAAAGTAAGTTTTGACTATGATATTTTTGAATACGATATAGGTGATAGTGTTGCCTATGAATTATTTTATGATGATATAAGCCAAGGAGTATTTACAATTCTAACAGGAAATAGTAATGCTTCTTTAAGTGGCACAGAAACATTAAACATACCTACAACAGTTTCTAACGTTCGTATTACAATTATTATTAATCAAAATGGAAATGAGGATAAAGCAGGCTTTGATAATTTTCGAGTCTTTGAATAATTCAAGTTGTAATGGATTTTCTATTGTAGAATCTGGGTTTAATAATAGTATAAAGAACAATATTTGAGTTTGCACACTTTCTTTTAGAAGAAAAGATTACTTCATATAAATCAACTTCTTAATAAAATATAGAAACAAGTTTTTGTCTTTGTTTTTCGGTCAATTTTAGTATTTTAGGAACACTAAAACTCGACACTATGAATGTTTGTTATATTATGTACCCTTGGGAACAAATTGACTCAGATAATGATACAACTTTATCCTTAATTCATGAATGTGTAAAACGAAGTCATGGAGTCGCCATAACTACGCCAGCAAATCTGACTATTAGAGATAGCGAAACATTTGCTTTTTGTAAAGCGATTAATAAAATGGAGAAAATTCCAGGAAACTTAAAGTCATTTCACAAAAAAGCAACATTACGAGAAGAAATGCTTCCATTGGCAGGATTTGATGTGATTATTTTACGTAGTAACCCTCCGTTAGATATGATTATGCTTAATTTCTTAGATTCTGTAAAAGATGATGTTTTTATTATGAATGACGTAGATGGTATACGTCGTGCAAATAATAAATTATATACAGCAGCATTTGAAGACAATACCAGAGATTTTATACCACGTACTCACGTGACAAAAAATAAAGATTATTTGATCAAAATGATTCGAGAATCTGAAGAAGATAAAATGATTTTAAAACCTCTTAATGGTTTTGGAGGTTCAGGTGTGATTCTTATAGAAAAACGAGCTATGTCTAGTATACGATCATTACTGGATTTTTATATCGATAATAAAGATGGATCAACTAACTATGTTATTTTACAAGATTATATTCCAGGTGCAGATCAAGGAGATGTACGTATCTTATTGCTTAATGGAAAGCCTATAGGAGCTATGAAACGTGTTCCTGGAAGTGATGATCATAGATCTAATGTATCTGCAGGAGGTAGTGTACAAAAACATAGCCTTACCAAACAAGAGAAAGAACTCTGTCGCCGTATTGGTCCTAAACTTGTAAAAGATGGTCTTTACTTTGTCGGGATAGATGTTATTAATGGAATGCTCGTCGAAGTAAATGTAATGAGCCCTGGCGGTATTACATATATCAATAGAGTATATAAGGTAAAACTTCAAGAAAAAGTAATCAATTTTATAGAAGATAAAGTTCTAGAACGTGTAAGTCGAATAGAACGAAGAGCAAAACTTAGAAAAACAGTAGCAGATGCTTGATCGTAATCCTTTTCTTCTACAAAAAATAGAGCGGCTTTCTATAGCAGAAATGATATCAAAAATAGGAAGAGAAGAAATTTTTCATGCAGTTTCTTATGACTATTCATTTACACTTAAAATAGATGAATACACTTATTATCTATGTGGAGCGGTACACGATGGACATCAATTTAGGAAAGAACTTTGGGAGAATTGTTTACATTCTGAGTACGACCGTTGGTATGAAGAAGATCCATGTACCAAGCAAATGATAGATTCTCGTCCTATGGTGATTGCAGGAATAGACAGTAGATTTGAATATGATTTGAATCGAGCACCAGAAACAGCAATATATGAAGACGCTTGGGGTAAGAAACTTTGGAGAAATCCATTACCAGATCATCAAAAACAAAAGAGCCTCTCTAAACATACTAATTTTTATAAAGTTGTTCATGCATTGATTTCAAAAATGGAAGAAAAATTTGGCGCTGCAATTGTATATGATATACATTCTTATAATTGGAAACGATGGGATAGAGATGTACCTTTTATTAATCTAGGCACAAAAAATATAGATAATGATCGTTTTTCTGCTTTCGCGAAAGCGTGGTGTAATGCATTATCAGGTATAAAACTTCCTCATGATATTAAAACTACAGTAGCTATAAATGATACATTTCAAGGCAATGGTTATTTTTTAAAATATATAACAGAACATTTTGACAATACATTGGTACTCGCAACAGAATTTTCAAAAATCTATTGTGATGAATATGAATATATTATCTTTCCAGAAATAGTCTCTGCTATTGAAAATGATCTAAGTGTTTCATTAATAATTCATTCGAGATCATTTTATGATGATTTTATAGTCAAAAATGGATTACTACCTAACTAGTCTAGTCTATAAGAATTTTATATTTTTGCCGTTCTAAATTATCCTATGCACTTTCAAGCTGTTGATACAAATGCTGCCATTTTTGAAATTGATCAAAACCTTGATCGATTAGTACATAATATAGAATTATTGAACTACCTCAACCCTTTAAATATAGAGGTAGAAAAGAAGCGATTTTTTGCAAGTAAATATACTATTGAGCCTCAATTTAAGTACCGCAAGGTTAAATTTAGCCCCTTTAAACTTCAACGTTTATTTTTTAATCAACGATTAGAACGCATAGAAGATGAAGATATACGACGATTATATAGAGATATTATTTATGAATATTCTGGACTCATTGCTTGTATAGAAACGATAGGAAAAGGAAAAAAATTCTACTACAATAACCTTAAAGTATTTGGAACTCCTAAAGAACGTGATGTAGAAAATGCACGTTTTATTCTTCATTTCACAAATGAGGAAGAAGGAGATGATATGACTCCAAAGTACAATGTAAAAGAAGCACAAGCATATTTTGAAGAATTTGGAAAACGATACGATTTTGATTTTAATATAAAACAAAGTAATCATATATCTGCCGCAGCAATGGTATTGAATGCTTCAGATACGATGATTCTAAAGAAGAATCATACTTTCTGTAAAAACCAAATAGAAGTGCTCGCTAATCATGAAATAGGTGTTCATCTAGTTACAACTCATAACGGAAAATCTCAACCATTAAAAATATTTTCAAATGGCTTTGTGAATAATACAGAGACACAAGAAGGTCTAGCTGTATTTAGTGAATACATGAGTGGTAACTTAACATTAAGCCGACTCAAAGAATTAGCGCATAGAGTGATCGCCGCAGACAGCCTTATTAAAGGATATAGTTTTGTAGATACATTTGATTTACTTTTTAATCAATATAAAGTGCCTAAAGAAAAAGCTTGGCAAATTACATTACGTGTGCATAGAGGAGGAGGGTTTACCAAAGATTTTTTATACTTAACAGGACTTAAAAAAGTATATGATTATTATCAAAAGGGAGAAGATTTATCTTTATTACTCACTGGAAAAGTTACGATAGAAAACCTTTCAGTTATACAAAAGCTTATGAAATTTGGACTTGCTATTCCTAGCAAACATATCACAGACTCATATGCTCAAAATTTGAATACAAATAAAAAACTTGATTTCATATTGAGAAATTTGAAATAAGAGTTCTTCCTATTGTTTGTTTTAATTAGTACGCTTTTTATACTAAAATGAAAATTGTTTTAAGATAGTTATAAAATTAATTTGAGATTTCTTCTTTATATTAATGAGCTTACTTATATTTCTATTCTAGAAATTTTGCTATGATTTTTATGCGCATTACTATCAAAAAAATAAACTTTACACTCTTATTTTTCTTATTTGCTTTTTCTTGCATACATGCTCAGGATAGGTCAAACTATGCTTTGTTATGGGAGATACAACATAAAGATGATTCTAAAAAATCATATGTATTTGGAACAATGCACTTAAAAGATAAGCGTGTTTTTGACTTTAATGATGCATTATTACCGGCAATTAAACAAAGTGAAGTTTTTGCTTTAGAATTAAATCCAGAAACATTAGGTAAAGATATAAGTAGAATTGATTTGATTAATGACTTTTCTTCAAAATATAAAGAAATTTTAGATGAAGAGGATTATGAAAAATTGCGACAAAAAATTAAAGAAAAAACTGGTGATGAACTAGAAGATTTATATACAAATGATCTAGATTACTTAGAATCAATTTTTAGACCAGATATAGAAAAAGAAGATGATAAAGATATATTCCTAGACCTTTATTTATATCAAGTAGCTGCATCATTAGGAAAAGAAATAGATGGATTAGAAGAATTAAAGGATCAAATAACAGATTATAGCAAAACCTCTGATGAAGAATTAAAAAATGGAGTTATAGATCTTCTTAATTATTCTGACGAAGAATATAGAGAGCAGTTAAACAAAATGATAGAAGTATATGTATCTGGTGATCTTACTAGAATAGATGCTTTTATAAAGAAGTATGAAGGTTATGATGATATTCTAGAAAAAAGGAATAGAGTCATGGTAACTAGTATAAAATCTATAACAGAAAATAAAAGCTTGTTTGCGGCTATTGGAGCTGCTCATTTACCTGGAGATACAGGTGTTATTAATTTATTAAAGGAGGAAGGATATACTGTAAAGAGAGTAGATAATGTATTTACCGGATTATCAAATGATTTTATAATTAAACCTAATCTTGATGAATGGATTTCATATACTGATAGTTTAAGTGGTTATACGGTAAATCAACCAGCATCAGTTCAAAAAATAGAACTGGGAGAAATAGAAGAAGAAAAGGCTTTTGTCGATCTAAAATCGGGTTCTGTTTTCTTTCATTTTGGATTAGACATGCGTGATAAAAGAAAATCTACTATTGAAAGTGCTCCAAGTAATTTTGTAAGAAACCTTATTACAAAAGATTCTACAGCAGTATTATCAAATAAAGAAGTAACTCATGGTGATGATATATACAAACAAATAATAATAAAAGGAGAGGGTGTAAATAAAGTAAACCATTTTGAATTGATATCTAAAAATGGATTTTTTTATGCTTTTGGAATGGAATACAATCAGGATAGTAATATCTCTATTGCTGAGAATTTTTTTGAAAATATTAGTTTTCAGGCTCCTACTTTAGAGAGTTCGTTATGGAAACCATTTTTACATAAAGAAGGAGCGTTTTCTGTACAAATGCCAGGTAAGATTACTGATAATTCAAGAGTAACACCTAATCCAGATAATCCAGAGGGACCTCCTTATGAAATCAATATGTTTTTTGCTCAGGACATAGCAAATGAGTACAATTATATTGTACGCTATAATAACTTTCCAATAGGGTATTACCTTCAAAACGAGTTAGAAATTTCTGAAGCGTTGATTGATCAAATGGAACAATCTACGGGTTCTAAAATATTGCATAAAAAAAAATCGACTTACAAAGGTCATGTTGTATATGATTTTGATATTAAAATACAAGAGAAATTTCACTCTGTAATTAGATATATTTCTAGAGATAATAGAACTTATGTCTTATTAGCACAACGTACTAATGAAGTAGATACGGCAAGTTTTGATAATCCATTTTTTAATTCATTTGAATTTACAGAATATGAGCCGAGTACCTATAAGACTATTCGTGATACTGATGGGAATTATTCTTTTTTATTCCCTAATGCTTATCGCACAGAAACTGATACAGTAGTAGATTATGAATCATATATAGGAGGGGCAAAAACGTATTATGGATTAGATAAGAATACAAGTAGTTGTTATAGTATTAGTGTAAGTAATTTTAAAAAATACTTTAAAATTACTGAAGATAGATTAGAAGTGTTTTTTAATGAATTTGCAGAAGCATATAATGATTATGGAGACTCTATTTATAAAGAAAAATCTTTTTTAGATAAAGAATACCCAGCTAAAGAATATTATGTGAAGTCTAATAGAACATCGGTTCTCAAAAGGCATAAATTTATACTCATTAATAATCGTTTGGTTATTTTAAGCGCTTATTTAGGAGAAAAAGAAATAGAGTCTGATACTATAGAAAGATTTTTTAGTAGCCTAACAATGAAGAAACAAAAGAATTTTGATGTATATAAATCAAAATCTTCCTTGATTATGAAAGACCTTAGATCTAAAGATAGTATTACTCGTTTTGAAGCAAATGGCGCACTTGATTATTATGAATTTGAAGCATCAGACAAAGTTCTTTTAGAAAAAGGATTATCTCGTGAATATATAAATGATACAACATATTATGGAACAAAAAATCTATTGATCTATAATTTAGGACTTATAGGAAATAATACTACAATTTCTAAATTAGAATCATTTTATAAAAGTAAAATATCTAATAATCATAATAAATTAATGATTTTAGAGGCGTTGACAAAGATAAAATCACAAGAAGCTAATGAAGCTTATTTTAATCTTATTGAAAATAATTCTCTTGAACGAATACCTAATAACTACTTCCCTATATTGAATCATGAAGCTGATTCTATTTTACCCTACTCTCAATATAGTAATAGAATAATACCGCTTATTCATAAACCTATATTCAGAGATAAAGTACTTTCATATTTGACAAGAGTAACAAATAAAGATAGTATAGCTGTTAGTTTTCTTAAAGATAAAGAGGAAGTGTTATTTAAATACTTTCCTGAAGATATAACTATATATACAGATACTTCTATTGAAGAAAAACCATTACACTTGAAGTATGGAAATATCTTAACAAGTTATCTAGCTCTTCTTGATAGATTAGAATATTATACACCAGAAATAGGAAAGAGTGTTTCAGATCTTATCCAAAATACAAATGATAATGGATGGTATATTTTAAAAGCATTTGAATACTATGTACAAAATACAGATTTAATAGATTCTCAAGTTATAAAGTCTATAACAGACTCACTTTACTATCGTTTTGAAGCTATGCAATTTTTGATTTCTACAGATAATACGTCTCTCATACCAAAAGAAAATTTAGACCAACATAATTTTGCAAAATTATCATTATATAATGCTATAGGTGATTATTATGGATACCCAAACGAAATTGTTTTTATAGATACAATTATAGTTGATGCGCAAGAATATTTAGTATATAGTTGTAACTATGTAATAGAAGAAGAAGATGATGAATCTTATTTGGGAGTTGTTAAAGTAGGTACTATTGATTTTGAGAATTTTGAACAGTTTACATCATACTATTCTTCAGATGTTTTAGAAGAGGATTGGCAGAATCAAACCAAGAAGTTATTAGAGTCAGTAAAGAACAAAGAATAGTGAAATAGTTATTCTACGCGCCAAAATATAAATGGTATTTCCATTTCTTCTGAAGAAACTAAAGCTGTTAATGTATCATCAAAATAACGATACTGTATATGTGTTGGAAATTCATTTGTGGCGTTATAAGCAGTAAAGCTATTACTTGTTTTTTTTATAATGGTAAACGGAATCATCGGTTCATTATCATTATGTATTTCTAGTGTCCAGATAGTATCCTTAAGTATCAATTGCATTTGCTCTTTCCAAATAGTATCCTTATTCTGAAGTGTATACCCAATTCCAGTATATAATGCTTCCGTATTCTGTAACCAGTGTTCAAATGTCTTTTTACCTTCTTTTTCATTTGTTCTTTCCCAGTCACCAATGAGGTAATCAAAATCTCCTTTAGGTACTGGAGATGATGTTTTCTTTTGACAAGAAATGATACATAATATACTACATAAAAAGACGATACCAGATTTCATAGGACAAAGAAAATGAAGTTAATAAATTGAAATTATACGATTACAAACCTTTTAAAGTTAGTAATATTAAATAAGTTGTAAAAAGAAGCTTTGTATTTTGCATTAATATCGATTCAACCCGAATTATGCATTAGAACTTCGTGATGAAGGTTGGATGTGCCATAAAATAT
>CAYYSK010000093.1:0-11746 GCA_964474345.1 uncultured Flavobacteriaceae bacterium | reverse complement strand
TTTTAGACGTAACAACCGTATGCCTAAATTTGATAATGATGGTGAATTTAGCATATTTTCTGTACTCAGTGATAATTGCCTTAATGCTGAGAAACAATTAATAAAAGATCAAGTAGAGTGTGATGTACGTCGTTTGATTGAAGAACTTCCAGATGACCAGAAGGAAGTATTACATATGAGAGTTTATCAAGAAATGAGTTTTAAAGATATCTCAGAAAAAACAGGGGTTAGTATCAATACTGCCCTAGGACGAATGAGATACGCACTTATTAATTTACGTAAGGTTATTGATAAACATAACATTATTTTAACAAACTGATATAATAAGCTTGCCAATTTTGCGTTATTGAGATAATTACTAACTAAAAAAATTGCACTAAATGGCAAAAATTTACTCAGAACCATCGCCAGGTAAACAGGCTAAAAATTTTGAACCTAAATCGGAAACGATAGCGTTCTTACTTAATTATTCTAAGGCTTTAAGTGTTATACATTATAAATCGATGAGGTTTGAAGCACTCATCAACTAAACTTTGTGAAAGCCCGGTCGTAATGATCGGGCTTTCTTTATATTACTTCTTTTTACCTCGTTTTGCCATCATTTTTTCATAATCAGCAATAACTGTTTTTCTTCCAATAGTTTTGGTAATAATATCTTTTTCCAAATCCCATCCACGAGCAGGAGAATATTGACGTCCATACCATATGATTTGTAAATGCAAATCATTCCAAACATGTTCAGGAAATAAACGTTTTGCATCTTTTTCTGTTTGTACTACATTTTTACCATTGGTAAACCCCCAACGATACATTAATCTATGAATGTGCGTATCTACAGGAAATGCAGGAGTTCCAAATGCTTGAGATACAACAACACTAGCTGTTTTATGACCTACTGCAGGAAGTTCTTCTAGTAAAGCAATATCATTAGGCACTTCTCCATCATACTTATCAATTAATATATGTGAAAGCCCATGAATTCCTTTGGCTTTCATAGGAGAAAGTCCTACAGGCTTTATGATCTCTCTGATTTCTTCAATTGTAAGTTTGATCATATCGTATGGATTATCAGCTACTTCAAAGAGTAAAGGAGTGATCAAATTTACACGTACATCAGTGCTTTGTGCACTCATTAACACAGCAATAAGTAATGTATATGGGTCTTTGTGATCTAATGGAATTGGAATTTGAGGATATAAATTTTTTAACGTATCTATAACGAAATCAACTTTTTCTTGCTTCCTCATTTTGTTTATCTTAGCTGAGTAAATAATTAAACAAAACACATTGTGTGTTTATGTGATTATGCTTTTTAATCCCTTCTTTTTATAAGGAGTATTATTAAAAATAGAAACATCAAACTATATTTAAAACGAAGATAATGAATACACTTAAAGTAGGTGATAAAGTACCCAATTTTACAACAACAGATCAAGACGGAAATCAAGTATCTCTTTCTGATTTTACAGGAAAAAAACTAATTGTTTTCTTTTACCCAAAAGCTTCTACACCTGGATGTACTGCTGAGGCTTGTAATCTAAGAGATAATCATAAAGAGTTACAAGATCAAGGATATACATTATTGGGAGTAAGTGCTGACTCTGAAAAACGTCAGAAAAACTTTGCAACAAAATATGAATTCCCATTTCAATTATTAGCAGATGAAGATCATAGTGTAATTAATGCTTTTGGTGTATGGGGACTAAAGAAATTTATGGGAAAAGAATATGATGGTATTCATCGCAAAACTTTTAAAGTAGATGAACAAGGTATTGTAACAGAAGTAATTGATAAAGTAAAGACAAAAGATCACGCTGCACAATTACTATAGTGGAATTATTTCATCTATTGGATTAATGGTTGTCGTTATATGTAACTGACTTCTGCAATAATTATTGAGTTTTGCGAGAGAGTAATATCTTGAGTATTTGTGATTAAAACTCCATAATATTCAATATCATCATTGCATCTAACTGTATTCTCTTCTTTATCTTTAGAAAAATATATAAGATGTGATCTGACTCCTTCTATATATTGTATTTTCTGATAAAGGCCATTAAGCATAACGTAAGTAATGTAGTTATGTAATACACATTATCACTCCAAAATATATATGTATGACAAAAAAGACTGCAGTAATTAAATATCCTACATATTTATTGGCGCCGCCAAAGGGTTTAATACACCCCGAGGCTTGCCTCGAAATTAAAATTCAGTTTCGTATAAATGCCTAGCGGGCTTGCCTCGAAGTAGTTTACTCTTTGTATATTTTCGTATAAACGAAGTTTTCATGAATTATTATTCACCATAGGCAATACTCTCATATCCAAATTGCTCTCTAGATTTTATCATTTCTGCGATACCTTCTGGTAATAAATCTTCCCATCCTTCTTCACCATCGTGAATCATACGTAATACTTCTCTTGAAAAAATACCAGAAATAGTAGGGTCATAGTTTTCAATATCAACTACTTTACCATTGTATTTAAAGAACTTATAAAGTTCTTTCATGCGAGGATGCACTTTTAGATTTTCACTTGTAGTTAATTGTCCAGTTTTAGGATTTTTCATAGGGTACAGGTATACCTTAAGATCTTTAAAGAAAAGTTTTCCAAAAGCTTCTAAAATACCACCACTTAGATGACGATAATACCTAGCATCAAATACATCAATAAGGTTATTTACACCCATTACAAGTCCCATACGTTCCTTCGTATAGTTTGAGAAATAATCTACAACTTTATAATATTCTTTGAAGTTAGAGATCATTACTGTTTGTCCTAATGAACATAATAAGCGAGCCCTAGCCATAAAATCTTCTTCGTCTATTTCTCCTTCAGCACGTAGATTTGATAATGTTATTTCAAAAATGACCTCAGTTTTCTTCTCATTAACACGATTTGCTTCTAAGAACATAGCAAGAGACTTCTCATACATGTCCATATTTACCTTTGTTACAGGTCTAAAACTTCCACGTATAGCTAGTACATTCTTTTTGTATAGAATGGCAGCTGGTAATACGTTATTACCACTAGGATCAAACATGACTGCTTCAGTCATTCCATTTTTAACAAGTTGTAAACTCATTAAACGGTTATCTACATGTTCAAATTGAGGTCCAGAAAAGTTGATAGTATCAATTTCTATTTGATCTTGATCAATGTGGTCATATAAATATTTCAATAATTTTTTAGGGTCATCGTGCTTATAGAAAGCTCCATAAATAAGATTTACCCCTAATGTGCCTAATGTAAGTTGCTGTAAACGTGCATCATTTTCGTGAAAACGTACGTGTAATATAATCTCATTAAACTCTCCTTCAGGTGTGATTTGGAATTTAATTCCAACCCAACCGTGTCCTTTATATTTCTTAGCAAAGTCAATAGTAGCTACTGTATTTGCATACGAAAAGAAGATTTTATTAGGATGTTTGTAGCGAGATATACGGTCTTCAATAAGTTGCATCTCATGAGATAACATCTTCTTAAGACGTTTTTCTGTTACATAGCGACCATCATTTTCTACACCATAAATGGCATCACTAAAATCTTTGTCATAAGCACTCATCGCTTTTGCAATAGTACCACTAGCACCGCCTGCTCTAAAAAAGTGACGTACAGTTTCTTGTCCAGCACCTATCTCTGCGAAGGTGCCATAGATATTATCGTTAAGATTTACTCTTAACACTTTGTTCTTTATGGAAGGGACATTTTCAAATTCCTTATCCCCAAGAATTGTAACGGCCATAGCTTACTTTTTGCCTTTTAGTAGGTATGTTCAAATATACTAAATAGCTACTGTAAGCAAAAAAAATAACTGTATTTTTGCCGTATAATTTTGTACATAAATCACTTGTATTAATTTAATAATTTGACAATTACATTTTTAGGTACCGGTACATCTCAAGGAATTCCAGTGATAGGAAGCGATCATCCTGTCTGTTTAAGTAATGACCCTAGAGACATTCGCTTACGGGTATCTGTGTTAATTGCTTGGGAAGGATATCATTATGTAATAGATTGCGGACCTGATTTTAGAGCACAGATGCTAAGTACGCTTTCGCGAAAGCGCACACCATCTGGAGACCTTGTACCTCTTAATGGTATTTTATTTACACATGAACATGCAGATCACGTCGCAGGATTAGATGATATACGTCCGTTTGTTTTTAAACAAGGAGATATTTCTATTTATGCACATGAACGAGTATTACAGACATTATCAAAACGATTTGATTACATATTTACAACCCAAGATAGATATCCAGGTGCACCAAGTGTACATGAAAAAGAAGTTGTAAACGGACAGTCAATACGCCTTGGAAATCTAGATGTGACACCAATTGAAGGTTATCATGGGAATTTACAAGTTTTTGGGTATCGATTTGATAAAATAGCATATCTAACAGATATTAAAACTATTGCTCCAGAAGAAATTGAAAAATTACAAGGACTCGATATACTTGTGATCAATGCCTTGCGTTATGAAGAACACGCTACTCATTTAAATGTAGATGAAGCGTTAACATTAATAGCAAAAATTAACCCTAAACAAACCTATTTTACGCACATAAGTCATTATATGGGATTTCATGCCGAAGTTGAAAAACAACTTCCTGAACATGTGCATCTCGCTTATGATGGATTAACCTTAACCATAACCGATGAAACGTAATATTTTTTTATATCTATTCTTATTTGTATCCCTTTGGGTTGTCTTTCAATATGTGAATAATACAAAAGTGTATGAAGGCCAGCAAAAACAAATTATATCACTAGAAGAGAAACATCAAAAAACACTAGATAGTATAGATGTTTTACAGCAAAAACTTGCTGAAACAGAATATTTTGGATTACGCACCAATGTAAATGCATATGATTACTATGAAAATAGTGATAAAGATATTGAAGATATTATCCAACAAGTTTCTGATGGTATTTATAGTAAAAATACATTAGAAGGAAATCCATTTGTACCTTATGAAGGAGATGAACGACAATATCAAGTAAATCAAATACATCTTTTAAATCATCGTTGGGTAATCGCTGATTTCTCTGACGGCAATACTTGGGGTGAGTTATTAATAGAATATTTTATCAATGAAGACAACAGTATTGATTATCGTGTAATAGATGATCTATTGTATCCTCAATAATGAGAAATTGTTTTATCTTTTTAAAGTTGCAGAAGAGTATTGAAATAAAAGAATAATGAATTAAAAATAAAAGGTCCAAGCAATTTACTTGAACCTTTTTAATTTTTATAGGGTTTTGAGTTTAACTATCACCTAATAACTCTGCTATTTTATTTTCCAAGGCTTGGCCTCTTAAATCTTTTGCGATAATCGTTCCTGATTCATCGAGTAAGAAAGTAGCAGGAATTGCACGAACTCCATATGATTTTGGTATTGGATCTTGCCAAAACTGAAGGTTAGAGACGTGATACCAATCCATTTGATCTTTTTCAATTGCTCTTATCCAACGGTCTTTTTGCCCAGCTTTATCAAGAGATACGCTAATAATGTTTAATCCTTTATCGTGATATTTGTTATAGACACGCACAACATTTGGGTTTTCTATACGGCAAGGTCTACACCAAGAAGCCCAAAAATCGACAATTGTATATTTACCTAGGGTTTGTGATAATGCAAGATCTTTTCCTTCAGGAGTTTTTGCAGTAAACTCGGGAGCTTTATTTCCAACACTTGCAAGGTTTGAAGCAGCACGTTGTGATTTAAGTTGTGCTATATAGCGTTTGATACTTAATCCAACTGTTGATTTTTGGATATCAGTACCTAGTGAATTATAATATGCTTCTGTTTCTTCTATTTTAAGAACTTTTGCATTTATTAAATCTGATAATGCCATAATAGCAACCATGCTATTTGGATTTGTATCTAAAACTTCTTTTTTATTTGTGATAAAATACTCATCAAGTTCTTTGATCTGATTAGAGTATTCAGTTACCATAATTCCATCGGTCTCATTACGAGCTTTATTCATTTTTTGAATAAAGTCTGCCTTTTTCTTATTGAGTTGACGACTTGTATTTGTATACGTATTAAACGTTTCATTTTCTTTACTTCCTTTTACAATAGAAGATCCGATACTGTCTTTGTATAGAGTAATGGTAAGAGGAGCCTTATCTTTTACAATCAATAACTGTTGTCTTATATTTTTAATTGAGATCACTTGTATTCCTGTTCCTTCAGTACGAGGTTTTAAAAAAGTAAAGTTTTCAGTCTTTACAATAGCGGTATCAATAGGGATACGTTTATTACCTTCATCAAGCTCTTGAAGAAAGATTTTTGTGCCATCTTCAATACCTATGGCAGTCCCTTTTATACTGTATGTTTCCTTCTTTGCACAGGCAAAAACTAAAAGTCCTACAAGTACGATTAATATTCTTTTCATAAAATGCGTAAATTTGAGTAACAAAAATAAATAAACTTCGTCTAATTTATACAATCCTGACACTAGTTTTGGGATATGTTTAAAATAGTAGTTGATAGAAAGTAAATTACCCAACAATCACACTCATGGCTTTTTTAGAAGAAGATTTCCCGTTGCAGATCCATGTTAGCTTTGAGAAGTTAATAGCATCTTATAAAACTTATCTTACAGAAGATAGTGATACATTCTTGAGAGAACGTGCAAAACAAGTCCTTAAGATCGTAGAAGAATACCCAGCGCTTATAAAAGGACTTACAGATATTGAGCAAGTAGAGGCATTACAGCCACAAATAGATTTAATTCTTGCCGATTTGTTTTCTGATATTTTGCAACAAAACGAAATTAAAATTGCATGTCTCCCTTTTAATAAGTTTATAATCAAGTCATCAAGACGTTATAAAAAAATTGTAAATGAAGCTGGTGATGATTATGTGCCAGAGATCAGTAATTTTAATAAAGACCATATGTATATTATGGGATGTAGTATTATCTTAAAACTTCAGGGTTACAATATCGATTTTAGAAGACCTTTCTTCTATGATATTCCTGATGCAAATGGTATTTTAAGGCATTACCGTATGTTATATAATGCTGATTATATACAAATAGAAAGAGGACCTGATGCTCCAGAAATTACAAATAGTGATGTTGAAGATCTTTTAGATAACTTCGATAATATTGATATCTGGAAAGAAAAATTTCCACCTCGTAGTTGGAGTTTTAAAGGATTTGTACTTGCAAATCTATATGATGCAACAGCAGATGTATCTTTATCAGATTTTAAAACTAGTCTTTTGAAATACGATAAAAGTGATGTAGATTTTATAGAAGGTTTTCATAATATATTTCAATCCATATTTAACCTTCCAGAGATTAAAGTAGGGTTCTCAAATTATAATATAGAAGAAGAAACTTTAGAACGAGTACCATATAATAATGTAGAAAGTTTTGTTTTAAATGCAGAACAGAAGAGAGCATGTCGTAGTGCATTATGTAGCGGTTCTTATTATACTATTTTTTCAAAGAAACAATTTTTTGCTGTTTCTGATGTGACTCGATATTTAAAATCTGATCCAAATGAACATTTTTATAAAAATTTATTAGATCAAAAAATTCAAAGTGCCATTTTTGCACCCATAGCCGATGGTGATAATTTTCTTGGACTATTAGAAATTGTTTCTCCCAATAAACACGATCTTAATAGTATCAATGCTAATAAACTATTAGATGTGATGCCGTACCTTCTAGATTCAGTAAAGCGTTCTAGAGAGGAAATGGAAAATGAACAAGAAGTAATCATTCAAAAGGAATGTACTTCTATTCACCCTAGTGTATATTGGAAGTTTAGAAAAGAAGCTAAGAGAGTGATGACAGCTCAAATAGATAAGGAAACTTCTGTTTCCTTTAGAGATGTTGTTTTTAAAGATGTATATCCACTATTTGGACAAGTAGATATAAAAGGATCATCTAATGCAAGAAATACTGCTGTACAAAAAGATTTATTACTGCAATTAAAGGAAGTTAGAAAAATTATTGAATTTGCAAATAAGAATCAAACGTTACCTGTTTATGAAGAGTTCTTATATAGAATAAGTGTATTTATCACTGGAATATCTAATGGATTACAAGTTGATAGTGAACGTGGAATTTTAGATTTTCTAAGTTATGATGTCCACCCATTATTTAAACATCTCAAAAAGAAAGAAGGAATTCTAGCTTCTATTATTAAAGAATATAATGCGACACTTGAAGATGATATGGGGCTTGTATATGATCATAGAAAAGCATACGATGAATCTGTAATGCTAATTAATAAACGTATGGCTTCTGTGCTAGATAAACAACAAGAAGAAGCACAACGTATGTACCCGCACTTCTTTGAACGCTTTAAGACAGATGGAGTAGAGCACAATATGTATATTGGTGAATCTATTACTAGAGAGAATAGTTTTAATAAAATTTATCTGTATAACCTTAGATTGTGGCAATTACAAGCTATGTGTGAGATGGAAAATGCACACTATAAATTGTCAAAAGAATTACCACACCCTCTAGATGTAGCTTCTATGATCTTAGTCTTTAATACATCACTTTCTGTGCGTTTTAGAATGGATGAAAAACGTTTTGATGTAGATGGAACCTATAATGCACGTTATGAAGTTGTAAAAAAACGAGTAGATAAAGCATATATAAAAGGAACACAAGAACGTGTAACACAACCTGGTAAGATTGCTATTGTGTATAGTCAAAAAGATGATGAACGAGAATATATGCGCTATATTAAATTTTTACAAGCAAAGCAATATCTAGGGAAAGAAGTAGAGATTGTAGAACTTCAAGATTTGCAAGCTGTTACAGGTTTAAAAGCTTTACGAGTAGAAGTATTATATAAAATGTCTAAAGACAAAAATAAAGAAAAACAATACTATACCTATGATGACTTGATGGAAGAGATCAAAAGATAAAATATAAAATACCTAGCTATAAAAGCTAGATTTTATTCACACAAATGTATTTTATAATAAACTAAGTAAGCACCGCTGTACCATCTTGCATTTTAAAGTAGATAGCAAATGCTAAGGCAGATGCTATAATTCCTATAATAAATACAGTATATGTTATTCTAAGAATACGATATTTTCTATCTAATACAATTCCTAAGAAATAGAGATCTTTTGTAAGTGCAGAGTATATATAATCTTTGTCTTGCATCATCTCATTAATAGCCCATTCAAAATCGGTAAGACTCATTTTATGAAAATTACCAAAGAACAATAGATTTACTTTCTTTTGTTCTACATCTTCTTTTGTAAACTTTCCACTAGTTACATTTGGACGTGTTGCAAGTACTGATAAAATCATGGATGCGATACTAAAGACAATAAAAACAATAGTAGGAATAATTAAATACGCATTAGACGGGTTATCTAATTTTGGTATTAAATTAGATAAGGCAAGTGATACAATAATGGCATTTACCGATAATAAAATATTGGCTTTTGTGTCTGCTATGTCACTCAATTTAATGTGATTACGCAAAGTAATCCTAAACATAGATTGAACCCCTTTTTCTGGACTTTCATCTTTTAATTTAGCTTTGAGTTTTTCTTTCTTTTTAGCTTTTTTTATTTCTTTTTGCTCAGCGAGCATCTTCACCAAATTTGCATCTTTTTTTGGTTTCCAATGTTCTAAGGCATAATCTGTATAATAACGATGTTTTGTCGTAAACATTTCAATATTACACTTACGCCAATCTTCAAGGGAATGTTCTGCAATGCTTTGAATACGAAGCTCTTGCCTTAAATATTCACTAGCTTCCTCAAAATAACTTTTAGCAAAATGAGAAGCATCTGCATCTCGTAATATTTTATCAAGTTCGGTAACAGGAGTATTTTCCATTTTAGTGGCCATAATAGCTTGAGAAATACGTTGTATACGCTCTTGGGAGAAGTTAGCTTTTGAAAGATAGTCTACAGCCATAGTAACAGACTTTTCTTCATGATTATCTCTACCATCTATATATCCGATATCATGTAATAAAGCTGCTACAAGGATATCTTCTTTTTCTTCTGAGCTAAGAGTGCTCTTTTCTATAATTTCTTTAGTACTTTTATATACACGTTTTGCGTGGACATAATTATGATAAATGCAGGTTTTTGGAAGCTTTTTTTCGAGAAGATCAGCAACAAAAGCGTCCGTTTTTTCCACAAAAGATGTCATACGTAGAATTTTATTTTTCTTAGACCTAAAATTACATTAAAAATTACATATGAGGATAAAATACCTTTTTGTTTATAGTTTCTTATTACTTTTTATGTATGCTTGTGCAACGTATACTCCACAATATGCTAAGGTTGATGGGCAAAGTACGCTTTCGCAAAAGCAAAAACCTGAAGCATCATTTTACCTTATAGGAGATGCTGGTGGAGCAACTCAACCTGGAACCACTGACGCTTTACAAGCACTTAATAAGGTATTAGATACAGTAAGTTCAAAAAATACATACACTATCTTTTTGGGAGATAATATTTATGAAAAAGGGCTTCCAGATAAAAATTCGGAAGATAGAGAAGACGCAGAATATAAATTAAAAACACAACTTGATATTGTTTCTGGTTTTAATGGAAAAGTTGTTTTTATACCTGGTAATCACGATTGGTCTGGGGGTGGATTAAAAGGGCTAAAACGTCAAGAAAAATATATTGAAAAAGTATTAGGTAAAAATACATTCTTACCAGAAAATGGTTGCCCTATAGAAACTGTTTCTGTTTCTGAAGATATAGAATTATTACTATTAGATACACAGTGGTATCTTGAAAACTGGAATAAAAACCCAACGATGAATGATGATTGTGAGATTCGTACACGAAATGAGTTTTTCTTAGAAATAGAAAGTAAACTTAAAAAGAATAATGAAAAGACAATTCTTATTGCGATGCATCACCCTATGTATACTAATGGAATTCATGGAGGTGCATATGCCATAGAGAAACATGTATTTCCTTTTCAATCTAAAATTCCATTACCGGGAATTGCAACATTAATTACACAAATACGAAGTCAAGGTGGCGTTTCTCCTCAAGATAGAGCAAATCAACGTTATGACGAATTAATGAGTCGTCTTGAAACACTTGCATACGATACAAATAAAGCTGTTTTTATCTCTGGTCATGAACATAGTTTACAATATATAAATCATCAAGGAATTAAACAGATTGTAAGTGGATCAGGAGCAAAAAAATCTGCAGCAAACATACGAGATAATGGATTATTTGCCTACGGAGGGCAAGGATTTGCTGTATTAGATGTATATCCCGATGGATCGTCTGTAGTACGCTATTATGGAGCAAAAGATGGAAACCCTACCTTTTTATTTGAAACAGAAGTTCATAAAGCTACAGCTACCTATGATATAAGTGATTTATCTTCACAATTTGAATCTACACAAAAAACAACTGCTTATTCAAAAGAAGATACAGACAAGAACAATTCATATACTAAACTATGGGGAAACCACTATAGATATGTATATGGAACCGATATTAAAGTACCTGTACTTACGTTGGATACGTTAATGGGTGGTATCACTATAGACCGTAAAGGCGGAGGACATCAAACAAGATCTTTACGCCTTAAAGTAAATAAAACTGATAAGAATTATGCATTACGTGCAGTCAAGAAAAGTGCCGTACAGTTCTTACAATCTGTTGTATTTAAAGATAACTTTGTACAAGAAGAATTTAGAGATACGTTTACTGAAGATGTTATTTTAGATTTTTATACATCCAGTCATC
>CAYYSK010000092.1:0-11914 GCA_964474345.1 uncultured Flavobacteriaceae bacterium | reverse complement strand
TTGGTCGGGATGACAGGATTTGAACCTGCGACCACACGGCCCCCAGCCGTGTACGCTAACCGGACTGCGCCACATCCCGATTATTATATACAAATATAATAATTAGGTAATACCGATACTATAAAATGGAAAATCAATGACAACAAGAAAACGTTGGTTTTAGAACATAAAAAAGCACAATGAATATTGAAGAAAGGTAGTAACGGTTGCTTTTTAAATCCTACTAAAAAAATATAACCTAAATGTAAATTCAAACAATTGAATCAAATAATAACTATGAAAACTACAAACATAGTTATAGAAAGACATCTTTCAATTACAATATTATTGTGCTTATAATATGAGACTAATATATACAATTTCCTACATAATAGCTAGGAATTTATTTTTATTTTAAAATATCCGCAAGTGCCTTATTTTCAAGAATATACAATGTACTGTCGCGCACTTCCTCCATCAATCCATGAAGACTACATCTCTCTTCATCAGGACAATCATCGCATTTTTCATAAAAATTAAGGCTCACACAAGGCAACATGGCTATAGGTCCTTCTAAAATTCTTATGACTGCCGCCATCTTTATTTCAGTTGGATCTTTAATAAGATAATAGCCTCCACCTTTTCCTTTTTTACTTCCTAAAAAACCAGCTTTTCTTAAAGATAGTAAAATACTTTCTAAGAATTTTCTAGAAATATCTTCCGCTTCAGAGATATCTTGAATAAGGACCATAGCCTGCTTTTCTTGACGTGCTATGTACGTAAGGGCTTTGAGTCCATATTTGGTTTTTCGCGAAAGCATACGCCAAAATACGCTATTTTTTTGGAAGAAACACTTCTGCCATCATGCAACGAGCGCTTCCACCTCCACAAGCTTCAATTATATCAAGAGAACTTGACAATATTGTAGCATGTTTTTCTATTTGATTTATTTGAGTTTTTGTAAGACTTTGATGTGCTGCATTACTCATAACAAGATAAGGTGTAACGTCGGCTCCTTTAAGTTGTAACATATTCCCTGCAAAATGTACTACTTGTTCTTCTGTAATTGCAATGATTTCTTTTCCATCTTCTTTAAGATGTTTCAATACATTTTTACGTTCTTTCTTATCGTCTATTGTATCTAAGCAAATTACAGAAAACCCTTCTCCTAAACACATCATCACATTGGTATGGTATATAGGAAGCCGTTTTCCTTCTACAGTTTGATTTGCAGTAAAAATAACTGGTGTATATTCAAAATCTTCACAAAACTCTATGAGTAATTCTTCATCAGCTCGAGGAGAAAGTGCGCAGTAGGCTTTACGGTTCACGCGATCTAACAATAAACTTCCTGTACCTTCTAAAAAAATATTTTCATCCTCAGCTGAAGAATAATCAATAACATCTGTTATTGAAAACCCTTTTAACTCCAAGGTATCAAGTATATCTTCTCGACGTTCTGTACGCCTATTTTTTGCAAACATAGGATATAAAGCCACTCTTCCACTTTGATGAA
Organism: uncultured Flavobacteriaceae bacterium; assembly: GCA_964474345.1. Classification (GTDB taxonomy): domain Bacteria; phylum Bacteroidota; class Bacteroidia; order Flavobacteriales; family Flavobacteriaceae; genus Dokdonia. The sequence continues at coordinate 10,419 of CAYYSK010000092.1, read as the reverse complement.
AACTCACCCAATTATTTGGGAAATGAGCATCTGGTGTATCTGTTTCTTTTAGATCATCTACTACTACAACTTGAATTCCTACAGCCTCTAGCTTACTTACAAAAGTATCAAACTCTTCTTGGGCATTTTGAAGCAAGGTTTCTGGAGTAACTCCATCTATTACTTTTTGGTAATAATTGTTTACAGCAGTTTGTTCATTCATCCTAAAATTCACTGGACGAATCATTAAAATGGTATCGGTAATTTGATTCATAATTAAGAAACTATAATAAAGTTGTAAAGCTACAACTTACTAGTGATATCTTGCAAAATTATAGCAGCATGTTCACGTGTATTTTCTATAAATAATTTACTAGTTTGTAAACCTGCATTAATAACTCCTGCTACATATACATTTTTAAGAGAAGTTTCAAGTGTATTTTGATTATGAATAGGTATCTTATAAACATCATTAGAAATAGGTAAGGCTAATTTTTCAAACAATGTATAATTAGGCATATACCCTATCATAGCAAGCACAAAATCATTTGCAACCTCAACAGTTCCTTCTGGAGTTTGTATACTAACAGATCCTTCTTTTATTTGAGTTACTGTACTATCAAAATAAGCTTTTATAGATCCTTCTTTTATCCTATTTTCAATATTAGGTTTGATCCAGTATTTTGTCTTGGGGTAAATCTCTGATTTTCTAATAACCATAGTCACTTCAGACCCTTTATAATAGGTTTCCAATGCAACATCACAAGCTGAATTTGCAGCACCTACAATAAGAATCTTTTGACCTATATATGGGTGAGGGCTATCATAAAAATGACGAACTTTAGGTAGCTCTTCTCCTGGAATATTAAGTAAACGTGGGGTATCATAAAAACCTGTACATACGATCACTGCTTTTGCAAAAGTGTTTCCTTTGGTCGTTTGTATACGATATCCATCACCTTTTGGCTCCATAGCAGTAACTTCTGTGTATAATTTAACAGCCAACTCCCAACTTTCTTTAACCCTTCTATAATATTCTAATGCTTCTTTTCGAGTAGGCTTATCCGTATGCGAAATAAAAGGAACATCTCCTATCTCCAATAACTTTGAAGTGCTGAAAAATGTCATTTGCTCTGGAAAATTATAGAGTGCATTTACTAATACTCCTTTTTCCAATATAATATAAGAGAGTCCTTTTTTTTGAGCTTCAATACCACACGAAAGTCCTATAGGCCCTCCCCCTATAATGATAAGATCATAGTTTTCTAATAAAAGCATAGTTATCTATTGCGCCAGAAGAATGGCGTGAGTAAAATTAATACTGTAAATAATTCCAAGCGTCCTATAAGCATCAAAAAAGCAAGCCACCATTTACCTGCGCTTGGTAAACCACCATAGCTATCTACAGGGCTTAAATCTCCAAAAGCAGGGCCAACATTACCTAAAGCAGAAGCGGCTCCCCCCAATGCTGTCATAAAATCCAGTCCTAATGCACCTAATACACTTGCCCCGATAATCCAAGAAAGCATATATAAGATAAAAAAGGCTAGAATATTAAAGATAATAGTTCTATCTACAGAACGTGTATTATAACGTACAGGTACAATTGCATTAGGGTGCAATGTACGCTTAAACTCTACAAAAGCATTACGTATTGTCAATAAATGGCGTACTACTTTTATACCTCCAGATGTAGATCCTGCTGATCCTCCTAAAAACATTAATCCAAAGAAAATAACAGTAAGAAAAGTAGTCCAAGCTGTAAAATCTGCTGTTACAAATCCTGTAGTTGTTATGACTGCTAACACTTGAAAGAGACCATGTCTAAAAGCACTTTCACCTGCTCCTAAAACCATAGGATGATCAATAGTTGATGTTTGTATATCTGTTTTAAAGTAAACAACAAATGTTGTAATTAATGTAAAACCTACAATAAACATCATATACAATCTAAACTCTTCATCCTTTATAATTTTCTGGACTTTTCCTTTAAAAGCGAAATAACTTAACACAAAGTTCATTCCTGCAAGTAGCATAAAAAAGATAATAATATATTGGATCATTGGTGTATCATTCCAATAAGCAACACTTGCATTTTTTGTAGAAAATCCGCCAGTAGACAATGTACTCATCGCATGATTTATAGCATCAAAAAATGACATTCCCGCGATCTTTAATGCGATAGTCTCAGCTGCTGTAAATCCAAAATAGATTAACCATAATCGCTTAGCAGTATCAGTAATTCTAGGATGAAGTTTATCTGCACTAGGTCCTGGTGCTTCTGCTGCAAAAAGTTGCATTCCTCCTATCCCTAATAAAGGAAGTATTGCAATAGCTAATACAATAATACCCATACCTCCAATCCAGTGTGTAGTACTACGCCAAAAAAGAATTCCTTTAGGTAATGATTCTATTTCTGATAGTATGGTTGCTCCTGTAGTTGTATACCCACTAATGGTTTCAAAAAAGGCATCTGTAACAGAAGGGATCGTATCAGTAACGAGATAAGGAAGCATTCCACTTAAAGACATAAAGAGCCATCCAAATGTCACAACAATATACCCTTCTCTTTTCTTTATTTCTTTTTTGTGATCTCGTGTCACAAACATCAAAAGCATACCTGCAAATAATGCTAATAATCCTGACGCTGTAATTTGTAAAGCAACACCATCCTTAGTTATAAAACTCACAAAAGCAGAAATCATCATAAAACCACCGTTAAAAAGTAACAGTAATCCCATTAAATGAAAAATGATCTTATAATTAAGTTTTGGCATGTATGACTTCTATTTTAAACAAACATTTTTTCTACTTGTTTTATAGATCGAGGCAAACAGCAAACAACGACACGATCTCCTGCCGATATTTTAAAGTCCCCAAGAGCAATAGCCCCCACTCCATTACGAACAATTCCTGCAATCGTAGCTGATCTAGGAAAATCAATATCTTTAATTTGTTTTCCTTCTGCTTGTGATGTAGGCTTTACAACAAATTCCAATAATTCTGCATTCATATTATTGAGCTTTGTCATCGCAACTACCTCCCCTTTTCTAATATATCTAAAAATATTATTTGCAGCCAATAGCTTTTTATTAATTAATGTATCTATACCTATACTTTGCGATAATTGGAAGTAATCCATATTTTCTACAAGAGCAATGGTTTTTTTAACTCCTTTTGATTTAGCTACAAGACAAGACATAATATTGGTCTCACTATCTCCTGTAACCGATATAAAAGCATCCATATCTTCTATATTCTCTTCTTCTAGTAATTCTACATTACGCCCATCTCCATTAATCACTAATGCCTTCGGAAGAATATCTGCTAGATCAATAGCTTTGTCTTTATCTCTTTCTACTAGTTTTACATTAAACTTATGAGAACATAAGTCTCTACAGGTTTTAAAACCAATATTACTTCCTCCTAGGATCATGACATTTTTAATATCTTGACGTACTTTACCCGTAAGCTTATAAATTTCTTCTACACCTCCGTGTACAGTCATAAAATATACTTGATCTTCTTCTTTAAAAACGGTATCACCACGGGGAATCAATGTATACTGTGTCCCAAATCGTTGTATAGCAATAGGCATAAAATGCAGTTCTGGAAATATAGTAGCTACTTCTTTAACACTTTTACCAATAAAAGATGCGGTACGTGAAAGTGTTGTTCCTACCATTGTAAGTGCTCCTTCTTCAAACTCATAACTATCACTAAATCCACTTTGGCTCAATAATAATTCAATTTCTGAAGCAGCTAAACTTTCTGGTGAGATCAACTCATCAATACCAAATTTAGAAAACCCTGCCAGTTCTTTATGTTCAATAAACTCTGTATTAGATATTCTAGCAATAGTTCTAGCTGCTCCTAATTGCTTTGCTAATACACAAACCGTAATATTTGTTGTTTCACTTGATGTTACAGCAATCACAAGGTCTACATTATCTACTCTTGAATCTTGAAGAATAGCGATAGATGTTGCATCCCCTTTTATAGTCCGTATATCCAAATGCGTATCTGCATACGCCAGGCTTTGTTTGTTGGTGTCTATTAATGTAATGTCCTGAGACTCGTATGATAGCAGTTTAGCAAGGTGGAAGCCCACCTCCCCAGCTCCTGCAATAATAATTTTCATATAATATAATGAACTGAAAAGTGACGCAAAGATACACGATTGATCAGATATAGAGAGGAATCCTACAAATAATTCTACAAAGTACGCTTTCGCGAAAGCATAATTAACTTACTTCTCATTACAAATAAGTATTAGAATGTCTATCTGCATCTAAAATAATAAAGTGTATTGCCTTTTTAATAAACACGTATTATCTTCTCAATCGATACCGTATATTTGCCAAAAATTGTACCATGGCCAAAAAGGTAACGCCATATAATTCTTCTGATCAATCTAAGAAAGAGCAAGTCGAGCACATGTTTGACACAATCTCTAACACATATGATGGCCTTAATCGTGTCATTACGTTTGGAATTGATGTAAAATGGCGTAAAAAAGTAGTACAACTTGTCACTGATACACAACCAGATAGTGTTCTTGATATTGCAACTGGAACAGGAGATCTTATTATAAATTTAGCTCAAAGTGGCGCATCTAGACTTATAGGACTTGATATTTCAGAAGGAATGCTTTCTGTAGGCCGTAAAAAGATTAAAGATGGTGGATTAGATGGTCGTATTGAGATGATTCAAGCAGATAGCGAAGCTATGCCTTTTGAGGATAATAGTTTTGATGCTATTACTGTAGCTTTTGGAGTTCGAAATTTTGAAACATTAGAAAAAGGACTTGAAGAAATTTACCGTGTTCTAAAACCTGACGGTATTTTTGTAATTTTAGAAACTTCTGTCCCAACAAAAACCCCCTTTAAACAAGGGTATACATTCCATTCTAAAGTTATCTTACCTACCGTAGGTCGTCTATTTTCAAAAGACAAAGAAGCCTATACATATTTAAGCAAAAGTGCTTCTGTTTTTCCTTTTGGTGAAGCCTTAAACAATATTTTACGTAAAATTGGGTTTACCAACGTGGAAGACAAACCACAAACATTTGGTGTAGCAACTATTTATACAGCTTCAAAATAAATATGAGAATCTTAATTGCAATCTTATTTTTTCTTACCCTTTCAAGTACAGTACACGCGCAATGGCTTACAAGACCTCGTGTGCAAAACAATCAAAATTTTGATAAAAAACCTATCTCTTGGGGGTATTATTTAGGGTTTAATTCTCTTGATTATAATTTTGATTATATAGAAGAACAGGAAGATATTCAAGTAAAAAGGTCTATAGGGTTTAATGTAGGGCTTATAGGGAATTTACGATTATCAGAATATATAGATTTACGCTTTGAACCTGGACTATCTTTTACCCGACGGGATTTAACATATGCACCAGACCCACAGTTTGATAGTCCTGATGATCTACTACGAGAAGTACCTTCTACGTATATTTATCTTCCTCTACTATTAAAAATAAATACAAAACGCCTTAATAATGTACGGCCTTTTGTCACTTTTGGAGTTTCTACGGCTACTAACTTATCTAGTAATGAAGAAAATCCTGATGACAACTTTGCTGGTCAATTTAGAACAACTACAAATCCTTTCTTTTATGAAGTAGGATTCGGGATAGACTTATATCTTTTCTATTTTAAATTTACACCTAGTATACGTGGTATATTTGCAATTTCAGATGAGCTTGTTAGAGACAATGCTGCAAATAGCCCTTGGACTGGTAACATCAGTAAATTGTCTACTAGAGGAATCTTTATTAATTTTACTTTTCAATAAACATACTTCGTTTAAATTCACTTAAGCAAATAGCAGTTGCTGTAGCAACATTTAAACTCTCTGTTTTTTGTAATTGTCCAAATCGAGGGATCGCAATTTTATGAGATACAAATTTTGAAATTGCTTCTGAAATTCCGTTGGCTTCATTTCCCATGATAATAACAGCTTCGTTAGGTAATATTGACGCATAGATGTTTTCTCCATCCATAAAAGTTCCATAAATAGATCTTTGTTCTTTTTCTAGATATACTTCTATATCCCTGTATGTAATTGGTATTCTAGATAACGACCCCATCGTAGCTTGTACTACTTTAGGGTTATAACAATCTACCGTTTGAGAAGAGCAAACTAAATTTGATACTCCAAACCAATCACACAATCTAATGATAGTTCCAAGATTTCCTGGATCTCGTACATCATCTAGTACTACTGTTAAGCCTTTACCTTGAGATGGCACTTCTTTAGGTATCTTGAATAATGCAAGAGCTGTTTGCGGAGTTTTAAGGAAGCTTATTTTTTTCAGTTCAGATAATGTTACTTCTTGAAAAACAACACTTTGGTCTTTTGACAAATCCAATGATGTTCTTTCTATTCCATAGATCGCTTCAAGTTGGAACGAAGATTGTAATAACTCATTAATTACTTTAATACCCTCGGCAACAAAGAGTCCTTCTCGTTGACGGTACTTTTTTTGATGTAAACTCGTTATTCGTTTGATATTACTTTTGCTTAACACTATATAAAATGTACTTTTGATTTATTATCGTTACCCACTTGAAACATACGTTTACAAAAATATCACTATTTATTCTTCTAGCATCTCTACTTGCTAGTTGTAATGCAATAAAACGTGTTCCAAAAGATAAACACTTACTCACTGAAAATACAATTACTGTAGATGGGGAGAAAATCACAGATCAACGTTATTACAATTTCCTATACCAACAACCTAACACAGAGGTTTTTAAAACTCCTTTTCGTTTATACATCTATAACTGGGCAAGGCCCAATATAGATTCTATCTTAGATGCGCAACGTGCCAAAAACGATATTCGTCGTAATTTCTGGACGCGTTTGCTTTCGCGAAAGCAAGTAGAATCTTTTAGACGTTTTAAAAAAGATGTTAATTCTGGTATTAAAAAAACAGGAGAAGCTCCTACTATTATCAATGACATACTCACTAAAAAATCAGCAAATAGACTTGCAAAATTTTATATAAATAATGGATATTTTAATACAGAAGTCGATTATGAAATTAAAAAAGATAGTAATCAAAGAGCCATTGTACATTATAATGTTGTACGTCATAACCCTTACTTAATAGACACGATTACACCTATCATTACTTCTCCTGTAGCAGATTCTATTTATGAGGCTCATAAAAATGCATCCTTCTTAAAAGAAGGAGATCATTACCAAACTCTCAATATTAATAAAGAGACACGTCGTATAGAATCCTTATTTAGAAATAATGGATTATATCATTTTGAATCTGATCGTATTCGTGTACAAGTAGATTCAAATGAAACTGGGAATAAAGCCAACATAGAGTATATTATAGAAAATCGTAAAGAGACAGTAGACGATTCCATAGCTGATTTTCCTTTTAAAGTACATAAGGTTAGTAAGATTAATATTGTCACAGATTATAGTTATGCAAATAGAGATAGTACCTATAAAGATTCTATTAATGCCGAAGGGTATAATTTTTATGCATATGATAACATAAATTATAAAACCAGAGCAATAACAGATATTATCCCTCTTAAACCTGGCGCTATTTATAGAGATATTGATCGTACACAAACATTAACACGTTTAAGTAGATTGAACACGTTTAAATACCCAAGTATTATATATCAAGAAGACCCCACAGATTCTACAGGAACAAATCTTATTGCAAGTATTAGACTTACACCTTTAGACAAATATAAGTTTAGAGCAGATTTTGACGTATCTACTTCCAATATTCAGGATATAGGTATTGCAGGATTTGGGTCTTTATTGATACGTAATATCTTTAAAGGAGCAGAAACATTAGAAATATCTGGAAGAGGGAGTATCGGAGCATCAGATGACGCTGCAAATGATGATGATAGTTTTTTTAATATTTCTGAAATAGGAATTGATGCCAGTCTCGTTTTTCCGAGAATATTTTTCCCATTTAATACTTCAAAACTTATTCCTGCTCAATGGCAACCTAGTACTCGACTTAACTTAGGATTAAGTGTACAACAAAACATAGGTCTTGATAAACAAAGTTTTGCAGGAGGGCTATCTTATAATTGGACCCCATCAAGAACAAATACATTTACATTTGATTTTATTGATGCTCAATACGTACGTAATCTTAACTCCAGTAATTATTTTAATATTTATAGAAATAGTTTTGATGATCTTAATACACTAGCTACTTCAAATATTGCTAATATAAATCCTGATTATTTTCAAACAGATTCGGGAACACCTTCTCTTTCCATCCCTAATGGAGCAAATAACTTTATAAATGATGTTGTAAATGGAACTGTTTCTGGTTTTAACAATGATGAGATTTCAGAAATTAATGCTATACAAGAACGACAAGAACGATTAACAGAAGACAACCTTATTTTTGCATTAAATTTTACATACACTTATAATAATAGAGAAAACTTATATGATGATACATTCTCTAGATTAAGAACGCGACTCGAGCTTGCTGGCAATGCTTTATCTATTGCTGCCAATATCGCCAATTCACCTAAAGATGAAAATGACAATTCTCGAATTTTTGGTGTTGTTTTTTCTCAGTATGCAAAAACCGAAATTGATTATACAAAGCACTGGAATGTAGGCAATAATAACATACTAGCCATTAGAGCTTTTGGAGGATTAGCTATCCCATATGGCAATGCAAATAGTATACCTTTTACACGTAGTTTTTTTGCAGGAGGGTCTAATGACAATAGAGCTTGGAGAGCTTATGAATTAGGGCCTGGAAGCAGTGGTGCACCAAATGAGTTTAATGAAGCAAACATGAAACTTGCTTTTAATGTAGAACATCGATTTAATTTATTAGGTCCCTTTGAAGGTGCCGTTTTTGTAGACGCTGGTAATATCTGGAATATTTTTGATAATGTCGAAGATCGGAATTCTCAGTTTAGAGGATTTTCCAGTTTAAGTGATCTTGCTCTTGGTTCTGGATTTGGGTTACGATTAGATTTTGACTTTTTCTTAGTGCGATTTGACATTGGTTTTAAAACATATGATCCAGCATTAGAAATAGGAAATAGATGGTTTAAAGAATATAATTTCTCAAATGCTGTTTATAATATTGGTATTAACTACCCTTTCTAAAAGGGTTTACACTCTTCTCCAACGTTATCGTAATTCCTTAGTAGTTTACCTTATAATACTAGACTATTTTACTATATAATTTCTTATTTTTACGGCCTTAAACATAAATGAAAAATATGGCTCATTCTATTAAGCCGGGAGTTGCTACCGGTTATCAAGTGCAAAAGATTTTTAATTATGCAAAAGAAAAAGGATTTGCACTTCCTGCTGTAAATGTTATTGGATCAAATAGTATAAATACAGTATTAGAAACTGCTGCAGCACTTAATGCTCCTGTGATTATACAATTCAGTAATGGAGGAGCTCAGTTTAATGCAGGAAAAGGGTTAAATAATGACAATCAAAGAGCTGCTGTTGCTGGTGCTGTTGCTGGAGCAAAACATGTACACGAGCTTGCAAAAGCATATGGAGCAACTGTTATACTTCATACAGATCACTGTGCAAAAAAATTATTGCCTTGGATCGATGGATTATTAGATGCAAGTGAAACTTATTATAAAGAGCACGGATATTCTTTATTTAGCTCGCATATGATTGATTTAAGTGAAGAACCTATCGAAGAGAATATTGAGATATGTAAAAAATATCTTGAACGCATGGAAAAAATGGACATGACCTTAGAGATAGAGTTAGGTATTACTGGTGGTGAAGAAGACGGAGTAGATAACACTGATGTAGACGATTCAAAATTATATACTCAACCTGAAGAAGTAGCGTATGCATACGAGGAGCTTTCTAAAGTAAGTGATCAATTTACAATTGCTGCTGCTTTTGGAAATGTACACGGTGTATATAAGCCTGGAAATGTAAAATTAACTCCAAAAATTCTTAAAAACTCTCAAGAACATATTACACAAAAATATGGTGTAGAGCATAATCATATCGATTTTGTTTTTCACGGAGGAAGTGGATCTACTGTAGAGGAAATAAGAGAAGGTATCAGTTACGGAGTTATTAAAATGAATATAGATACTGATCTTCAATACGCAACTGCAGAAGGAGTGCGTGAATATTTTAATGATAATGCTGATTATCTTAAATCTCAAATAGGAAATCCTACTGGTGAAGATTCACCAAACAAAAAATATTATGACCCACGTGTTTGGCTACGTAAAGCTGAAGGTACCATGCGTACTCGACTTGAAAAAGCTTTTGAAGATTTAAATAATGTAAATACATTATAAATACGCTTTCGCGAAAGCGTATAGCATAAACATATACTCATAAATATTCCCTCACTATGGCTTGGTTTAAGAGAAAAGACAAAGGAATTCAAACTCCTACCGAAGAAAAA
>CAYYSK010000091.1:0-12164 GCA_964474345.1 uncultured Flavobacteriaceae bacterium | reverse complement strand
CATCTGGCTGTGCTTTTTCTATTTCATCAAGTAAGACAACAGCATATGTTTTTCTACGTACTTTTTCTGTAAGTTGCCCTCCTTCTTCATAGCCTACATATCCTGGAGGTGCTCCTACAAGTCTAGATATTGCAAATTTCTCCATATACTCGCTCATATCTATACGTATGAGGGCGTCTTGATTATCAAAAAGTTCTTTTGCTAGAACTTTTGCAAGTTGCGTTTTTCCAACTCCCGTTTGTCCTAAGAAGATGAATGAACCAATAGGTTTGTTAGGATCTTTAAGTCCAGCACGATTACGTTGTATTGCTTTTGCAACTTTAGCTACGGCTTCATCTTGTCCTATAACATTATTTTTGATTGTATTTGGAAGATCAGCAAGTTTATTACTTTCAGTTTGTGCAATACGATTTACAGGGATTCCTGTCATCATACTTACAACATCAGCAACATTAGATTCGGATACAACTTCTTTGTGAAGTTTTGATTCTTCTTCCCAGCGTTCTTGAGCAACAGCAAGTTCTTTTTCTAGATTTTTTTCATCATCACGTAATTTAGCTGCTTCTTCATACTTCTGTTTTTTAACAACAGATGTCTTAAGCTCACGTACTTCTTCAAGTTTACGTTCTAAGTCTAAAATCTTTTTTGGGACATCAATATTAGTAATATGAACACGAGATCCGGCTTCATCTAAAGCATCAATAGCTTTATCTGGCAAGAATCTATCCGTCATATATCTATTTGTCAACTTTACACAAGCTTCTAGAGCATCGTCTGTATAGCTTACATTATGATGATCTTCATATTTCTCTTTGATATTCTGTAATATCTCTATTGTTTCTTCTACAGAAGTAGGTTCTACAATTACTTTTTGAAAACGACGTTCTAGTGCGCCATCTTTTTCTATATGCTGACGGAATTCATCTAAGGTCGTAGCTCCTACACATTGTATCTCGCCTCTGGCAAGAGCAGGTTTAAACATATTTGAAGCGTCTAAAGATCCTGTAGCACCACCAGCACCTACTATGGTGTGAATTTCGTCTATAAAAAGAATAATATCATCATTCTTTTCAAGTTCATTCATTACAGCCTTCATACGTTCTTCAAACTGTCCTCTATATTTTGTACCAGCAACTAAGCTTGCTAGATCTAATGTAACTACTCGTTTGTCAAAAAGAATACGGGATACTTTACGTTGTACAATACGTAGCGCAAGCCCTTCAGCAATAGCAGATTTACCTACCCCAGGTTCTCCTATAAGCAAAGGATTATTTTTTTTACGTCTACTTAATATTTGAGAAACACGTTCTATTTCTTTTGTTCTCCCTACAACTGGATCAAGTTTTCCTTCATCGGCCATTGCTGTAAGATCTCGTCCAAAATTGTCAAGAACTGGAGTTTTACTTTTTTTACTTCCTTTTGAAGAACTAGAGTTTCCAAATGGATTTTCTTTTTCTCCTTCGTTACTTGATGAATCTTGATCATCACTAAAGGATTCAGATTTTATTGGTTCAATATAATCCTCATCTTCATTTGCCATCATAAGTTTAAATTGGTCTTTTACGTTATCATAATCTACCTTAAGTCTATTTAAAAGCTTTGTGGTAGGGTCGTTTTCATTGCGAAGTATGCACAATAATAAATGTGCAGTATTTATAGACGAACTTTGAAAGAGTTTTGCTTCTAAAAATGTTGTTTTTAAGGCACGCTCAGCTTGTCTTGTTAAATGTAAATTCTTTTTATCATTGCCTTGTGGTCCATTATTAGGGTTTGCAGGACTTAAAATCTCTACTTTACGTCGTAAATGATCTAAGTCTATATGTAGAGCGCTCAATATATTAATTGCTTTACCACTGCCATCTCTTAATAACCCGAGCAACAAATGTTCTGTTCCTATAAAGTCATGACCTAACCGTAAAGCTTCTTCTTTACTGTAGGCAATCACGTCTTTTACTCTAGGTGAAAAATTATCATCCATAATTTATATCTCCTTTTCGTTCATTGTAAATTTAAGGAATCTAGTTCAAAAACCGTTCCGCTTGAATTACTTAGTAGCTAATAGACAAAATAACTGACAGTTTGCCAAGCGTATTGTATGGTAGTTATTAAAAATTAGTTGTTAAATATTGTTAATAAATAGTACGCTTTCGCGAAAGCAAATACCTATAAAACCCCCTTAAAATCGGTATATTGCTAGCTAGTAAAATTGAGATAAAAATTTAATCAATCTATATATGGCAGGAGGAGAAAAACTGATCCCAATTAATATTGAAGATGAAATGAAATCAGCGTACATCGATTATTCGATGTCAGTCATTGTGTCACGTGCCTTACCCGATGTACGAGATGGCCTGAAACCAGTACACCGTAGAGTACTCTACGGAATGCATGAATTAGGTATTCGTGCTAGTGGTGCTCATAAGAAATCTGCAAGAATTGTAGGAGAAGTATTAGGGAAGTATCACCCACACGGAGATACTTCTGTATATGATGCAATGGTACGTATGGCTCAAGAATGGAGCTTACGTTATATGCTTATAGATGGACAAGGTAATTTTGGGTCTGTAGATGGAGATAGTCCAGCAGCAATGCGTTATACAGAAGCACGTATGCGTAAGATATCTGAAGATATGCTTGCAGATATAGAAAAAGATACTGTTGATCACCAATTGAATTTTGATGATACTTTACAAGAACCTAAAGTATTACCTACTAGAGTTCCTGGCTTACTTATTAATGGGGCATCTGGTATTGCTGTAGGTATGGCAACAAATATGCCACCTCATAACTTGACAGAAGTTGTAAATGGAACCGTTGCCTATATCGAAAACAATGATATAGAAATTGATGAGTTAATGCAGCACGTAAAGGCTCCTGACTTCCCTACCGGCGGAACTATATACGGATATGATGGTGTAAGAGAAGCTTTCAAAACGGGTCGTGGACGTATCGTCATGCGTGGAAAGGCTATGTTTGAAGAAATAAAAGGACGTGAATGTATTATCGTTACTGAGATACCATATCAGGTTAATAAAGCTGATATGATCAAAAAAACAGCAGATATGATCAACGATAAGAAAATCGATGGTATTTCTGCAATACGTGATGAGTCCGATAGAAACGGAATGCGTATCGTTTATGTCATAAAAAGAGATGGTATTCCAAATATTGTATTGAATAAACTGTATAAATATACAGCCTTACAATCTTCATTTAGTGTAAATAATATTGCACTTGTAAATGGAAGACCAGAAATGCTCAACCTTAAAGACATGATCCACCATTTTGTGGAACATCGTCATGAAGTTGTTGTACGTAGAACAAAGTATGAACTTAAAAAAGCAGAAGATAGAGCACATATCCTTGAAGGATTGATTATAGCATCTGATAATATAGATGAAGTAATTGCTATTATAAGAGGAAGTGCAAATGCAGATGAAGCAAGAGCAAACCTTATAGAGCGCTTTAAACTTTCTGAAATACAAGCTAAGGCGATTGTAGAGATGCGATTACGCCAGTTAACAGGTCTAGAGCAAGATAAGTTACGTGGAGAGTATGAAGAAATTATGAAGACTATAGAAGATCTTAAAGACATCCTAGCAAATAAGGAACGTCGTATGAGTATCATTAAAGAAGAACTTCTAGAAGTACAAAAGAAATATGGTGATGAGCGTCGTTCTGTAATAGAATATGCAGGAGGAGATGTTAGTATAACAGATCTTATCCCAAATGAAAAAGTAGTGATTACAATTTCTCATGCAGGGTATATTAAACGTACATCTCTTACAGAATATAAGACACAAAATAGAGGAGGAGTAGGGCAAAAAGCTTCTACAACACGTAATGAAGATTTCTTAGAAGACTTATTTGTAGGAACAAATCATCAATATATGTTGTTCTTTACACAAAAAGGAAAATGTTTCTGGATGCGTGTATTTGAAATTCCTGAAGGAAGTAAGACATCTAAAGGAAGAGCTATCCAGAATCTCATTAATATAGAACAAGATGATAAAGTAAAAGCATTTGTTACTACAAATGACCTTAAAGATGAAGAATATGTAAATAGCAATTACATTATCATGGCTACCAAGAAAGGACAAGTGAAGAAAACATCACTTGAACAATATTCTCGCCCTAGAACTAATGGTATTAATGCAATTACGATAAAAGATGGGGATGAATTATTATCAGCAAAGCTTACTAATGGAGAAAGTCAAGTAATGCTTGCCGTTAAATCTGGTAAAGCGATACGTTTTGAAGAAAGTAAAACAAGACCTATGGGTAGAGGCGCTTCAGGCGTTCGTGGCATAACTCTTGCAAGTGAGAATGATGAAGTGGTAGGAATGGTATCTGTAAATGATGCAGAAAGTAATATTCTTGTTGTTTCAGAAAAAGGATATGGTAAACGTAGTAGCCTTGAAGATTATAGAATTACAAATCGAGGAGGTAAAGGAGTTAAAACCATTTCTGTAACTGATAAAACAGGAGAATTAGTTGCTATAAAGAACGTGACTGATGACGATGATTTGATGATTATCAATAAATCTGGTATTGCTATTCGTATGGAAGTTGCAGATTTAAGAGTGATGGGTCGAGCTACACAAGGAGTAAAACTTATCAACTTAAAAGGAAATGATTCTATTGCCGCTGTTGCTAAGGTGAAACATGATGAAGACCAGATAGATGACGATATAGAAGGCACTGAAGACGAAACATCACAAGCAACAGAAAATCAAACGGATTCAACTCCAAATACAAATACTTCTGAAGAAGAAGAATAAAAATATGGGGTTGAACAAATTTTAATTAATTTTGTAACCCCTTAATATTAAATACTAAATAATGAAAACTAAATTTTTATTTGTAGTAGCTCTTGCTTTAGGTGTTTCTGCATTTGCTCAAAAAAAAGAAGTTAAAGCCATAGAAAAAGCAATAAAAAGTGGAAGTTATGGTGAGGCAAAGAACCTTGTTGGAGCTGCAGAAGCTTTGATAGGATCTATGGATGATAAAACTAAAACAAGCTTTTTACTTGCAAAAGCAAAAGCTTTTTTAGGTGTAAATAATAAGAACGTTGAAGATTTAAAAGTAGCTGCAGATGCTTATAATATGCTTAAAGACACAGATGCAAAATTTGGAGCAGAAGCTGAAGCTGGGGTTTCTAGTGTAGTTTTGGCTATGGTAAATTCAGCTATTGAAGATCAAAACAAGCAGGACTATGCAAGTGCTTCTACAAAACTTGCAAATGCTTATGACTTTAGCAAACGAGATACATTGTATCTATATTATGCTGCCTCTAATTCTGTAAACGGTAAAGATTACCCAGCAGCATTAAAGTATTATAATCAACTTAGTGACCTTAAATTTACAGGTGTTGAAAAATTGTATTATGCAACAGAGCTAGAAACAGGTAAAGAAGTTCAAATAACTTCTAAACAAGAAAGAGATTTATTAGTCTTAGCAAAGACACATATTAATCCTGTTGAAAGAAATAGTGAGTCAAAAAGTGGTGAGATTGCAAAAAATATAGCACTTATTTATATGTCACAAGGTGATAATGAAAAAGCGCTAGAAGCAATGACTACTGCTCGTGCTGAAAATCCTGACGATACTGTATTAATGCGTTCTGAAGCAGATATTTATTTGAAGATGAAACGTATGGATAAATATCAAGAAGTTATTTCTCAAGTACTTGAAAAAGATCCTAATAATCCTGAATTATATTACAATTTAGGAGTAGGAGCAGATCAACAAGGAAATAAAGAAGAAGCTAGAAAGTACTATGAGAAAGCAATAGAATTAAACCCTAAATATGCAGCAGCATATAACAATATTGGAGCTATTATTTTAAGTGATGAAAGATCTATTGTTGATGAAATGAATAGCCTAGGAACTTCTAATGCTGATTATGCAAAATACGATAAGTTAAAAGCAAAACGCCAAGGAATTTATACTACAGCAGCTCCTTATCTTGAAAAAGCACTGGAATACCGTAGCGGAGATGAAAAAGAGATTGGACGTTCAATTGAATTAGCTCGTACACTATATGGTATCTATCAACAAACAGGGGAAACTTCAAAAGCAGATATTATGAAAGCTAAAATAGAAACATTAGAAGGAGGGAACTAAATTAATTTTCTTTATCTATAAATTAAAAAAGCTTGACAATTGTCAAGCTTTTTTAATTGTAAGACTATTTAAAAATAGTCTATTACACCTTATAGAATCACTTTTAAGGATGAATATACAAGAGTATAATTATTTCTTTGATAGCCATATTAGTTTATATATGTTTTTTTTTCTTCTAGAAAAATAATTTGCGATCCTTTATTGACTTTAAACTTTGTTTGTATGGTAATTCGTTTATGAAGCTTTTGCAGGAATACTTCCAAGTGTAAATGCGGTCCTGTACTCCAGCCTGTATTACCACTATAAGCTATATGCTGTCCTTGCCTTATAGTGTCTCCTATAGAAACAATTACCCCATTTTGCTTAAGATGTGTATATTCTGCAAACGTACCATCTGAATGATATATGATAATGAGATTGTTATATTGTTTACAGTCTTTTGTGTTGCAATTTTGATTATGCTGTTCTACTACTTTTGTCACAATACCGCCTCGAATGGCGTGAATTTGTGTGTTTATAGGCATGTTAAAATCTATAGCATTTTTATTAGAGTGCGAGAATGTGCCATTATAACCTTGATGCACTTTATGTGATTGCGTTTTAGCGAAAGGTAAATTATATACATACTCGGTATCATAACTCTCTTTTGTATGGTCTCCATAATTTGTCCAAGATTTATATGAGAATTTATAAGCTCTATTTTTTTGTGCTATAGTAAGATAGGTGAGTAATTGCTTTTTTTTGCGAGGTTGTATTACATAAACATTTGTACTGAAATTCTCAATGACAAGATTGGTTACTGTAAATTCTAATTTGATACTAGCTGTACAAAATTCATTATTATCTGCATAGATAGCATATCCATTCTCTGTTTTTTCATAAAATATCTTTACATTATGTTCTGCGTAACATATAGATATACTAAAAAAGAGAAGGAGAAAAATTACTTTTTTCATTAGGAGTTATTTTCTTATTACATTATATGAAATCATTATGATTTTAGTAGTTTACTATAGGATTCTTTTTACTTTGTCTCTTGATAATTAATTACAATCAATATAGTTTTTTTTGAGTCCTAAGAAATTAATATAGATCCGTGATAATTTTTTTTCAACTTCTGATAGTGAATCATTTTCTTCTAATTTTGAATATACTATAATATGCATAAGTATATATAGTCTTCTTTTTAACCCGAATTATGCATTAGAAAATCTATTACATCACAAAACCACTGCAAGCACTATCACTACGCTGTATTTTTTACTTTAGTCATAGCGATGCTATGCTAAAAGCAAGAAAACACTAGTGTTTATTGTGTTTTGAACTTCATTACGAAGTTTTAATGCATAATTCGGGTTTAAGTAATAATTTTTATTCGTGAATTTTAATCCAATCTATAGATTCATCTTCAAGAAGTTTAACTACCATAGTTTTTGTGTGCAACGTCCAATTTCCGAGGCGATTCTCTGTGATTCTATAATACATATGTCCTTCTCGAGTATAACTAGGAGTATCTAGTAATGTAAGAAGTTGTTTTTTATTGAGTGTTCTTATAGTATCGTTATAAACAATAGCATTGACCATTTGATTTCTATATAGATAATCCTTTCCCTCTTTGAGCATCCATTTTTCTTTATCAAATGGTATCTCATCAACTGTTGTACATGCAAGGCAACTTATAAATAGTAACAGTAAGATGACTTTTGATTTCATTTTAAATTAGAATTAATTATAAAAATGATGATAACAAGTTATATAGTATCTAGTGATTAATTGCTATTTTATGTTTAAGTATTTTACGATAATTTCTATCTGACCCAAATGATATACATCGTGTTGTATCATTCCCTGTAATAACCATTGTATGTATAGTAATCTTTATCTTTATACTACTTTTTTAATCACACGTAATTTATGCGTGTGTTTCTTCTGATGTACATTGTAAATACCCGAATGATCGAGACGATCTATACGAACTTCACCATGAGCATGTATGATGTAATTATCTTCCATAATCAGGCCTACATGTACAATAGTACCTTCATCATTATCAAAAAAGGCAAGATCCCCAGGTTCACTTTCTTCTATAAAGCTCAAAGCTTCTCCTTGAGTAGCTTGCTCAGATGCATCACGTAGGAGTCTATGACCATTTAAACGATAGACCATTTGTGTAAAACCAGAGCAATCAATTCCAAATGAAGTACGACCACCCCATAAATATGGGGTGTTTAAGTATTGTAATGCTGTTTCTATCAGTAAGTTTTTATCTTTCTTTCCAGATACAGAAGGTCCATCATAAGTGCTCTCTAGTAAGTGAATTCCCTGAAGAGAACTACCTTGAAGAACGGTTTGTAATTGCTGATGCGCATTTGAAACAAATTGTACCGGGTCAGAAATGAGAGTAGGAGTTTGCGCTTTCGCGAAAGCGTACTCCTGCTCACTAATCTCTCTATATTGTTTATTATCGACCCAACCTATATAATTATCATGAGCAAGACGGATACGACTCCAAGTTTTCCGTTTTTCAGGAACCTTAAAAATCTCACCAAAAAGTAGTTGATTTACCATCTCACTAGGATCAGAAGGTTCTGATCGCATGGGGACACTACTTAAATGACATATTCCGTATCTCATATACTAAGATTAGATCGTACTAAAATTAAGCGTTTTCTATAACCATAGCAGAAGCACCACCACCGCCATTACAAATAGCTGCGGCTCCTAATTTTCCATTATTTTGTTTTAGTACATGGATCAATGTAATCAGAATACGTACCCCACTACATCCTAATGGATGTCCTAAAGAAACAGCTCCTCCATTTACATTTACGTTTTTATCAGTAAGGCCTAAGATTTTCATATTTGCAAGACCTACTACTGAGAATGCTTCGTTAAACTCGAAGTAATCTACATCATCTTGAGATACACCTGCTTTAGCAAGTGCTTTTGGTAGCGCTTTGGAAGGCGCAGTTGTAAACCATTCTGGTTCATGTGCAGCATCTGCAAATCCCTTGATCACACAAAGAGGCTCAAGATTTAATTCTTTAGCTTTTTCTTCGCTCATTAATACAACAGCTCCTGCACCGTCATTAATCGTAGAAGCATTGGCAGCAGTTACAGTTCCTTCTTTTGTAAAAGCTGGACGTAGGTTAGGAATTTTTTCTATACGTACGTTTGTGTACTCTTCATCTTTTGCAACGATAACATCATCACCACGACGTTGTGGTACTGCAACAGGCACTACTTCATCATCAAACTTTCCTGCTTCCCAAGCAGCTGCACTACGCTCATATGATTGTATAGCATACGCATCTTGATCTTCTCTTGAGAATTTATATTCTGTAGCACATTGATCTGCACAAACTCCCATAGCATTTCCGTCATAGGCATCTACAAGACCATCTTTTTGCATTCCGTCCACCATGGTTTGTGGTCCAAATTTATGGCCGTTACGCAGATGTACATAATGCGGGATACGACTCATATTTTCCATTCCACCAGCAATAACAATATCATTGTCTCCTAGCATAATAGATTGTGCTCCTAGCATCACAGCTTTCATTCCTGATGCACATACTTTATTTATAGTTGTACAAGGTACAGTGTTTGGAATTCCAGCACCAATAGCGGCTTGCCTTCCAGGTGCTTGTCCAACACCAGCTTGTACAACATTACCCATTAATACTTCATTTACAGAAGTTGGGTCTAAGTTTATTTTATCCATTGCTCCTTTGATAGCAACAGTTCCTAGTTTACTTGCCGATACAGAAGAAAGACTTCCTAAAAAGCTCCCAATAGGTGTACGCGCGGCAGCAACGATAACTACATTTTTATTCATATAAATAGTGTTTATGATGTCAAAAAATCACTATGCGAAAGTACTAAAATTTAGCATATTTGTTAATTAATTCCCTGTTGATTTAGTAACATAATTTGTTATGAGTTCGTTACCGTTTTGAAGTGTACCTTACAGAGGATAATAAAATAAAAAGTTGTTGTTGTAAAGATGCTTTTTTTTGATTGCTTTGACCTCAAAGTTAGCACATAGAATGACTAGATGACCTGCTGTAAACAAATTGTATTAGAACTAATCATTTAAAGAATATAGCGATTTTAACTTCACCTGTAAATTGTACTTAATCGCCGAATAAAATTTTACTAATTTAGCTTTGTTAGAATATCTCTATGGCTAGATTTACAAAAGCGTTTTATAAAAATCAGGACTTACTCTATAAATTATTACTCATCGCAGTGAGTGCGTCACTTATCGTTTATTTCTTTCCTAAAAGTGGAAAATTTCAATATGATTTTCAAAAAGGTTTTCCTTGGGGGTATGAAAACTTATATGCCGATGAGGATTTTGCTATTCTTAAAAGTGAAGAAACACTTGAAAAAGAACGTGCAAATATACGCACACAAGCATATTTATATTTTGATTACGACCCACAAGTAGTGTCAGATGCAGTAACGAGATATAATAATTCTTTTAGTAATGTATTTGCAGATTCTCTATTTACAAATGAATCTGCATATCGTTTAAAAACTTTTGGACGTAAACTCCTAGAAGATGTTTATAAAACAGGAATTATTAAAGAAAAACCTGCCTTTGATAATAATAAACTAGCTTATTTAAAAAAAGGGAATGAAGTTACACAAATCAAGTTTAGTCAGATTCGTGTTGCTAGTGATGTACCTTCTATATTACAACGTCAACTTGATGGAAGTCGTTATCCTGAACATAAAAACCTTTTCTTACAATTGTATTATGATAGTATTTTACCCAATACTCAATACAATCCTACACTTACAGAAAATAATATAGAGCAAGAATTATCAGAAATCTCTCCCACGCGAGGCGTTGTTACACAAGGGAGTCGGATTATAGCTAGAGGAGAACCTGTAGAAGGAGAAGCATTACAGAAAATGATTTCGCTTAAAGCGAAATATGAATCGCAAAATTATAGTGACTCAAGATATAATTGGATCGTCGTAGGATATATTCTTTTGGTAGTATTGGCACTTGTGATGCTTCTATTATTTATACGTAATTATCGCCCTAAAGTATATGAAAATAATACACGTATCACGTTTATCTTTTTTAACGTATTACTGATGGTATTACTTACAACAGCTGTTGTAAAATTTAAACCAGCATATGTATACGCGGTACCTTTATGTATTTTACCATTAATCCTTAAAGCTTTTTTTGATGCACGATTAGGACTTTTTACACACGTAATTACAATTTTATTACTTGGATTTATAGTACCTGATAGTTTTGAGTATTTTTTCTTACAAGTAATTGCGGGAATTGTAACGATTCTGAGTGTACAAGAACTTTATAAAAGAGCCAATCTTTTCATCTCTGTTGGACAAATAACATTAATTTATATCATTGCATATTTTGCATTTAACAGTATCCATCAAGGAAGTATCGATAAGGAATGGGAGAATTTGGGAATGTTTATTCTAGCAGGACTGGCTACGTTATTTGTACAGCCCCTTATCTATATTTATGAAAAGATTTTTGGACTTGTAAGTGATGTATCACTACTAGAACTTTCTGATACCAATTCTAAACTATTAAAACAATTAGCAGACAAAGCACCAGGAACATTTCATCATAGCCTTAATGTAGCTAACTTGAGCGAAGCTGCAGCTAATGAGATAGGAGCCAATGCCATGCTCCTTAGAGTAGGCGCATTGTATCACGATATCGGAAAAATGAATAATCCTACAGATTTTACAGAGAATCAAGCTACGGGAATTAATGTACACGACGAACTCTCTCCTAAAGAAAGTGCGCGTATTATTATCAATCATGTGATCGATGGAATTGAGATTGCTCGTAAAAATAAGCTCCCAGATCGTGTGATCGATTTTATACGTACGCATCATGGGACAAGTACAGTGCATTACTTCTTTATGAAAGAAAAAGAAGTCAATGAAAATGCAAACGCAAGTGATTTTCAATATCCAGGACCATTGCCCTTTAGTAAAGAGACAGCAATCTTAATGATGGCAGATAGTGTGGAAGC
>CAYYSK010000090.1:0-12187 GCA_964474345.1 uncultured Flavobacteriaceae bacterium | reverse complement strand
TGATAGCCATCTCAGAATCTTTTGATGTACAAGCACAGATTGTGGGAAGGGTAGAGGCTAGTGAAGAAGGAAAGAAACTTACTATTACAAGTGAAAAGGGTACCTTTGAGTATTAATATTATATAATAATCCTTATTTCTCTTGTGCGAGTAATAATTGTTCTAAACGATTTAGTCTATCTTCTAATGCTTTATTTTTTTCTTGCTCATTTTTTATGAGTACTTGTTGTTCTTGTACCGCTTGAATTAATGGTACAACAAACTTTATATAAGAAACTTTATAAATATCAGTTGTAGTATCTTCAGGCTTTACCAATCCATCAAAATCATACCCTGTAGCTAGCATAGCAGCTTCAATTTCTTGAGCCATAAGGCCAGTTTCTGTAACAGCAGTATTATTTCTAATCAGTTTTTCATTATTAAATATATCTAATTTATTATAGTCAAACTTATAGGTTACTGGACGTAATCGCGTTATAAAATCAAGTCCAGGTACATTTTCTTCTACTTCATATTTAAAACGTATATCAGAAGCATTTACTATGTTAGCGCCATTAAGATCAAACTGATTAATACTTCCTAATCGTAATTGGTTAGCTTGTGTTGTACTTGAATTAGCTCCTAAAGCAATGCTATTCAACCAAGTAGAATTAGCGTTAGTACCCATAGCAATAGTGTGTCGTGCATTTCTACCATTTACACTTATAATAGAAGCATTACTCCCAATAGCTATAGAGTTAGGACGTTGTACTGTTGATCCAGTACCTAAAGCAATACCATTTGAAATTGTCGAATTAATATTTTCAGCAACAGAATTAAGACCTATTGCTATTGATGATGCAGCACCAATATTATTAGCATTTGTTCCTATAACAATACTATTTCTACCATTTTGACCATTTGAAATAGCAGCATTTCCTATGACTACAGAGCCACGATTATCACTCCCTACTATAGAGGCAGTATTTCCTATGACTATGGTGTTTACATTTTGATTTCCATCAATAGTAGCATTAGTACCCATAACGAGAGAGTTTGTGTTACTTTCACTATCAATAGAAGCATTAAATCCTACTATAATACCATTACGCACATTAGAAGTGCTTATACCAGTATTCACTCCTACAGCAATATTGTTATCCCCATTTACAGCATTATTAAGTGCATTAAACCCAATGGCAACATTATTATTTCCTGAATTATTTATTAGAAGACTGTTTTTTCCAATAGCAGTATTATTACTACCGCTCTCATTATCTCTAAGTGATAAATTACCTATCGCTGTATTATTATTTGAGTTATTATTATTTAATAAAGCATTACTTCCTACCGCAGTATTCCTTGATCCAGAATCATTTTCTCTAAGCGCATCATTACCTATGGCTGTATTGTTATCTCCATTATTATTATTCCATAAAGTTTCACTTCCTAGAGCGGTATTAAAATTACCGCTATCGTTACGTCTAAAACTTAAAGCTCCAATGGCAACATTTTCTCTTCCTGAACTAGAGTTTGTTCCAGCTTCATAACCTATATATACATTTTTTTGTGCAGCAGAGCCAGCAGGATCATAACTTTCCCCAGCTTCAAAACCAATAAAAATAGATTGTTCGTCAGCTTCTAATTCAAATTGCCCTAATTCTGTAAGACGCGTAACCAATTTATTATTTACTCTAAAATCTACTTCTTCGCTAGTAGTAGTACCTAGAAAATTAATACCACTAACTGTATTGTCATTACCAGTAATTCCCCAATTTCTATTACTAAAATTTAATTGTACCCAATTATTTAAGGTATTATCCCAATAATAGAAACCTCTTTGATAATCTTGTGCAACACCACTAATATTTATATTTACTAAATCATTATTGAGATAAATCAACATGGAATGTTGATTGGCACCAGGATTAGTTATAGGTAAATTATTTATTCTAGGTATTAGAGCCCCATCAATATCACTAGGAGTATTAATATTAGTGGCTGTAATATCTAATAAAGAATAAGGGTTTGTAGTATTAATACCAACTTGAGCTTTTAAGCAGAAGGTTATTACCATCAGAAAAATGAATAATAATTTTTTCATTGATTTATATATTTGAAACTGTATAAATGTAAATGTATTATTACATAAATAATTGATATGTTAAAGGTATAAAGGTAAATATAATAATCCATGAAACGAATAAAAATATCGATAAAATACATTTTTTTATTAAAATTAATTTGCTATATATTTTTAATTTAATATGGAAATCTAAAAAAAATCAATTGTATTATTTTAAATAAATATGTATTTAGCCTATAATATTTTGAAAAATAATCAATAATAAAAGCTATTTTGAATAATTCACTAATTCTTTAAATTATTATAACTACAAATTTCATATTCTTATTTGTAATTAATTTAAAATAAATATTTGTAAGGAATTTCTCTAATTTTTATTTTTTAATAAAAACTAATCATTTTATTATTAGATCTCTTTAATAATAAACGCTTTATTTGTAAATTCAATAATATTATAAGGTTTAAATGGTAACAATTATATCAGGGATGAGTCTATATTAATGTAAACCATCTAGATGCTTATGAAAAAAGTTATTATCCTTTTGTTTTTATGTATTATTTCTGTAACGCTCCAAGCACAACAACCAGCTGCATTTCAAGACACCATCCCGTTTAGAAATGATTTAGGTATTATTACTATTCCCATTATATTTAATGGGGTAGAAAAACAATTTGCTTTTGATACAGGAGCTCAAGTAACTGTTGGATTTTCTTGGGTAGCAAATGATTTAAAACGCACTTCAAAAATCATTAACGTCAACTCATCTAATGGTTCTAGAACAAAGATGCGTTACTATAAAAGTGGAGTCGTTCAACTAGGAAGTAGAGAAATCAAAAAGCATAGAATTATAAAGGCTAATGACAGTGATATTTTCACTTGTTATAACATAGATGGCATTTTAGGTGTTGATATCACGAAGCATTTTAATTGGACTATTGATTTTGAGAAAAAAATACTCGTCATGTCTCCTCCAGACTTTTATCCAGAAGAGGTAAAAGACATGCATGCGTTAGACTTTGATTTTACAAATAACCGACCGTCTGTTTTTATGGAAATGGATGGTAAGAAAATGAAATTTCTATTAGACACCGGTGCTAGAGATTCAGATATTAATCAAGAGACATATTCACTACCAAATATAGATCAATATCCTGCGACCAAATCTTATAGTGGCTTTTATGATGTAAATGGTACACTAACCAAAACAGATAATACTGCAATACAACTTTTTGAAATGCAATCTGGGGAGGTAACTATTTCTCCTGTCGTAGATTATAGTGGTCAAAGTACAAAAATCGGGAATACATTGTGGAAGGGTAGACGCTTGTTTCTGAGTTTAAAAAATGATCTATTGTATGTATCTGATGCTACTATTAAAAATGATATATGGAATTACGATTGTACAGCAGTTGTAAAGAATCAAAAAATGGTCGTGTTACAACTCGTAGAAGGTGGCAACGCTTGGAATCAAGGTATACGCCAAGGAGATGAAATTAAAACCATTAATGGAATGGTGTTTACAAATTTTTGCAAACTTAATACCTATCAAACTCAATTAATCAAAGAAAAGAAAAATCTTGACTTTGTATTTGTAAATGGAAAAGAAATAACCATCCAAAGAAAACAATTGTTTACTCCTTAATCCAATTTGTATATTCCTTTTGTAATTTTTCCAATTTAGGGTGGATATACCTTGTACAAAAAGGAGCTTCAGGATTTCTTTTAAAATAATCCAAAAATGATTCGTCATTGAGCTTAAATGTTACTAGTGGGAGTGCCTTTGTAATAATTGGTTTAGAAAAATCGGATTGTAAAATTAATAACGCTTTCGCGAAAGCGGACTCTTGCTCATCCCTAAACCAATACATAGCTGACCTATATTTTGTTCTAAAACTATGATTACTTGTTGATTTATGTGTATGAAGATGTACTTCTATAAGTTCTTTTAAACGTATGATTTCAGAATCATAATAAACAATGACTCCCTCTGATAATGAATCATAAGGAGCTATTGAAGCTATAAAACCTTGCGCTACATATTCAACACCTTTGAGTGCTTGAAATACAGCTTCTGTACACCAATGACATCCACCTCCAAATCCTATTTTTTCTATTGTTTTAATGAGAAGTCTTTTTTTAATAAAAATATACCATCAAAAGCAATGATACGCAAAGAAAATATCAATTGAAAATTGTAAATTCGCGGCAAGCAGAAGGCAATTATGTTAGAAAAATTACAGATCGTAAAACAACGTTTTGATGAGGTGAGTGATTTGATCATTCAACCAGATATTATATCTGATCAAAAACGGTATGTACAACTCAATAAAGAGTACAAAGATTTAAGAGCGCTTATGGATGAGCGTGCAAAATATATAGAACTTACTGATAATCTTAAAGAAGCAGAAGAGATTATTGCAGATGGAAGTGATGCAGAAATGGTCGAAATGGCCAAAATGCAAATGGACGAAGCAAAATCTTCTATTCCTGAGCTTGAAGAGAAAATTAGAGTGATGCTTATTCCTAAAGATCCAGAAGATGCTAAGAATGTTGTTGTAGAGATACGCGCAGGTACTGGAGGAGATGAAGCCAGTATTTTTGCAGGAGACTTGTATAGAATGTATTCTAAGTACTGCAGTGATAAAGGATGGCGTACAGATGTAGTGAATATGAGTGAAGGAACTTCTGGAGGATTTAAAGAAATCATTTTTGAAGTCTCTGGAGAAGATGTGTATGGCACGTTAAAGTTTGAAGCCGGCGTACATCGTGTACAGCGTGTTCCACAGACAGAAACCCAAGGTCGTGTGCATACCAGTGCTGCAACTGTGATGGTATTGCCAGAAGCAGAAGAATTTGATGTAGAATTGGATATGACCGAAGTTCGTATAGAACGTACTACTTCTACAGGACCTGGAGGTCAATCGGTAAATACAACCTATTCTGCTATTAAGCTACATCATGAGCCTACTGGAATGATTGTAAGTTGTCAAGATCAAAAATCATCTCATAAAAATTTAGAGAAAGCACTGAAAGTATTGCGTTCGAGATTATACGAACTAGAATTAGCTAAAAAGCAAGCGGCCGATTCTGAGAGAAGAAAAAGTATGGTTTCCTCTGGAGACCGTAGTGCTAAGATTAGAACCTATAATTATCCACAAGGTCGGGTTACAGATCACCGTATAGGATTGACCCTCTATGATCTTCAAAATATTGTCAATGGAGATATCCAGAAGATTCTAGATGAATTACAATTAGCTGAGAATACAGAAAAGCTAAAAGCAAACGAAGAAGAACTGTAATGACTACTCAGGAACTTATTACTCAGATTCATAAAAAACAATCTTTTCTCATAGTCGGATTAGATACCGATTTGGATAAGATTCCAAAGCATTTACTAGAAGAAGAAGATCCTATTTTTGCATTTAATAAAGCGATTATTGATGCGACGCATGACCTATGTGTAGGATATAAACCCAACATTGCTTTTTATGAAGCGTACGGATTAGAAGGGTGGAAATCTCTAGAAAAAACAATCAACTATCTTAATGAGAATTATCCAGAGCAATTTACCATAGCTGATGCAAAACGAGGTGATATAGGAAATACATCAACCCGATATGCTAAAGCATTTTTTGAATCGCTTCATTTTGATTCGGTAACCATAGCTCCATATATGGGACGTGACTCTGTAGAACCATTTTTAGAATTTGAAAATAAACATACCATTGTACTTGCATTAACGTCTAATAAAGGTGCTTTTGATTTTCAAACACAATTGGTGGATGGAGTAGAGGTGTATAAAAAAGTATTAGAAATTTCAAAAACTTATAAAAATGGTGAACGATTGATGTATGTTGTTGGAGCGACAAAAGCAGAATACTTGGCAGATATACGAGCGATTATACCAGAAGCATTCCTACTTGTTCCTGGTGTTGGCGCACAAGGAGGAAGTTTGTCTGAAGTATGTAAGTACGGAATGACAAAAGATGTTGGTCTTTTGGTAAACTCATCTAGAGGGATTATTTATAAATCCCAAGATAAAGACTTTGCTACTGCTGCTCGTACAGCTGCAAAAGAAATGCAAGAAGCTATGCAAACGATTCTTCAAGAAGCTCATTAATTCTTCTACTTATGAAGTATAAAGATCAAATGGGGAGACAGCTTCAGTTTTCTAATGTACCTATTCGTATCGTGTCATTAGTTCCTAGCCAGACAGAACTATTAGTAGATCTAGGTTTACAAGACCATATTGTAGGCCTTACAAAGTTTTGTGTACACCCCGTTGGTCTTATTAAAGAAAAAACAATTGTAGGAGGAACAAAACAACTCCATATAGATAAAGTAAAAGCATTACAACCTGATATTATTCTTTGTAATAAAGAAGAAAATACTGAACAGATTGTACATGATATGGATACTATTGCTCCTGTTCATGTATCAGATATTAAAAACCTAGAAGATGCACTTTCATTGATTAAGATGTATGGGGACATTTTTCAGGTTACTGATAAAGCGATTTCTATAATTCAGGTTATTCAAAAGAAATATATCGATTTTTCAAAGTCAATTGAAGAGGCATCTTATAAAAAAGTAGCTTATTTTATATGGCGATCACCATGGATGGTGGCTGGGCAAGATACTTTTATAACTTACTTACTGAACGAATGCCGTTTTAAAAATGTGTTTGAAGATAAAGAAGGGCGTTATCCAGAAGTACAGCTAGATGAGCTTTCTGATGTTGACTATGTGTTCTTATCATCAGAGCCTTTTCCATTTGCTGAAAAGCATATAGAAGACGTACAACCATATACCAAAGGAAAAGTAATTCTTGTTGATGGCGAATATTTTTCTTGGTATGGCAGTCGCTTAATAGGAGCTTTTGATTACTTTACAGATGTATTGAATCAATTAAAACTGTAAAAACTTTAGTTTTTGATCGAGTTGTAATGCTTCATACGTAAGTACGTCACTAAGACTTGAATCCGTGTATTTTAAATTATACGCTTCCTCGATAAGTCTTTTATGTTTTCTCTCCAAATACTTCTTAAGTCGTATATGTTTAGAAGGAGTTGTCATGATTGGTTTGAGGTTAAAATTTCGGGTATATTAAAGTTACGTAAAAAATTGATATTTAGATGTTTAATGTACCTAAAATTAATACTTGTATATTTTAAAACAGTAGTGTCTAATAAAAGAGTATAGACAGCTCTTAATTGTGTTCATTTATTCATTTTTACAAAATCTATCTATAAGCTAGACGTAAATATTCTTCAATTACATAATTGCAAGAAATTGTTTTTAAAAATGCTTCAAGTAGTGAGTTAAATAATTTAAAAGACTCAACTAGATAATATATCACACCATGAAGACTCAAAAATTTATATCTAAATGATTGAGGAGGAGAATAAACTTCTATCGTAATAGTCTAGTATTTGTCTAGGTAGTATTTTTCCTTGTATAGTTTTAGTAGGTGTACATAAAGTGCTGTATATCATTTGTATATGTAAATTTATTTGTAATTTTAGGAATATAATTTCACTATTAATTATTTAACTAATTCACTTATCAAAACTTACAACAATGAATAACTTCAAATTAATTAATCAATTTTTTCTTTATTATTTTGCATATTATATTAAATATAAAATTGCATCTAAATTTTTGAAGCATTTTTATTATAAATAACACTTTAATTATATAATTAAATCAATAAAAGCACTCCTAGCTGTATTTCAATTACCTAAGATTACATAGTAATGTATATTGAATATTATATGATCTTTAAATATCAATAAATCGAATAACCTTACAAGGCTAATTTTTGGTATTTACATATCTAAAAATAGAATACTCTTATAAGTATCATTATCAAAAATTAAATTTGAATTATAGATAAAAAATAATTCAAATTTATACCATTTGTTGTTTAAATTACTGTAAAAGAAAATAATGATTTTTTTCTTTATAAGAAGAAAAAGGTGTTTTGCAACAGTAATTTCAGGTGGTAAATGGGATTAAAATATAAACTAATTTAAAACTCACAAATTATGTATATTAATAAAAATTTTACTTCATTTTGGAGCTTAATAATCATACTATTTGTTTCATGTGAAACCGATACACCAATCATAGAAGCTTCTCTAGAAAACACAAATTTTGAAATAGAAATCAATTCAGAATCAGCACCTCAATATGAATCTGAAAATGAGATAGATGAAAAATCAAATGAAACTCGTGCTACTAATGGAAATAAATTTATTTCTTTTAACAGACCAAATGGTCCTTATAGGAGGAGTCATGCTAATAACGATTTTGGAAATAGTAATGAAATAAATAATACTGAATTATCAAGATTATCAACAAGCAACGGAAGACTGAAAGTTGTTTTGAAAAAAAATTCTACAGGCTCTACTGGAGGGCAATTTGCAAAACATAGTATACAAAAATCAAACCATTATGTATTGAAATATAGAGTTAAGTTTCCAAATAATTTTGAATGGTCAAAAGGTGGTAAACTTCCTGGACTTGGAGGTGGTAAAACATACACTGGTTGTTCTGGAAATGCAGCAAATGCAGGTGGTGATGGTTGGACTTCAAGAATAATGTTTAGAAAAGAAAATAGTACTAACCCATGGCTACAACCATACGTTTACTATAAAGGTATGCCTAATAGGTGTGGTAATAGTTTTAATAAAAAAATATTTATTCAAAGAAATACTTGGTACAATGTAAGAATGGAAGTAAAAATGAATTCTGGTAATAATAATAATGGACTTCTAGATATTAAAATAAATGGTCAAACCTTGTATAGAAATTCAAATTTTAGATGGGTATCAAAAAATTCAGGAAGAGAAGTTGATAAACTTATGAATGGAATATTTAGAGGCGGTAATGATTCAAGGTGGCACTCCTCTAAAGATGATTTTATACTTTTTGATACTATGCAACTTATCAAAAAGTAGTTTTTTTATTTTTATTGTGAAAAGCATTCATTATTTTATTAAAATGAGAGCTATATTCACTTGAAAACAAGAAAAATATTATAGTTACACTAGGAGTGTTTTTATACTTGTTAAGATTAATTAGATCCTGTGAAGTTAATTTCACAGGATTTTTTACTATGTATAAATTGGGTGTTTCATGAGTCTATACCATTTTTCCATTTTATATGAATGGTATTTTTTATTCGTTTTCAGGTTTAATACCTTGGGGCTTGCTTCGATTTCTAGAAGAAAGTTAGAAAAACGGATGGTTTTCATCAGATTAAAAACTATCTTCCACTAAATGCCTCGTGGGCTTGCCCCGAGGATTATTTACTGAAATTCTTTTCCCATTCTGTTAGAGGTTTATTTTTTTCTTACTATTTTAAACTTAGCTGGTTTTAATTAATCTTGTAGCGCAAAAACTTTCTTTAAAAGATCTGTTGTTCTAGATGTATGTTTTGTACGTATTTGTTTCTCTTCTACAGCAATCATTTTATACACCCCTTTTAATGCTTCTTGGGTTACGTAATCTGTAAGGTCAGGATTTACATTATTGGTTAATGGAATACTATTATATCGTGTAATAAGATTTTCCCATATTTGATCTGCACCTACTTTACCAAAAGAATTTTTGATCACAGGATTAAACTTAGCATATAATGCTTGTTCTGTTCTTGATGTTAAATATTGTGTAGCAGAATTATCACTTCCCAATAATATGTTTTTTGCATCAGCAAATGTAATTCCTTTAACGGCATCTATAAAGATAGGTGTAGCTTCTTTTACAGCATCTTCTGCCGCTCTATTTAATACTTTTAAGCCTTCATCTGCAAGGTTGCCAAGACCAATGTCTCTCAATGTTTTATCTACCTTTTGAAGCTCTTGTGGAAGTAAGATTTTAGTAAGTTGGTTTTTATAAAACCCATCTTTTGTCGTAAGTTTTGATACTTGTTTGTCAATTCCAAACTGTAATGCTTCTTTAAGACCATTTCCTATTTGAGATTGAGAGAGTACACCGCCACCACCATCTTGCGGGAGGCTATTGACAACTTGTTGTAATTCTGCACAAGAACTTAGACTGATTGCTAAGCATAAAACGATAAACTTTTTCATTTGGGTATATTTGATATAATTTTGGTAAAGATATGAATTTAAGATTTTTGATAATACCTGTTTGTATTTTGTTTTTGGGCTGTAAACAATCAATTACAAAGGAAAAAGAGGAGATATTAATTCATGCACATAGTGATATATATATAAAGGTTTTAGGTATAGTTCAAGATGGAGGAATGCCTCATATTAATAACCCCAAAGAATATAGAGATGTAGTTAATGGAAACCTTAAGAAAGAATTGGTAGTGAGTTTAGGGCTTATAGATACAGAAGAGAACAAAAAATACCTTTTTGATGCAACACCGGATATGCCGGAACAATTGAATATGCTTCATCAAGAGCTTTCTACTACTACAATAATTGATGGAGTTTTCTTAACACATGCACATATAGGACATTATACAGGGCTCATGCATTTTGGAAGAGAAGCTATGGGAGCACGTCATATTCCTGTATATGCGATGCCTAAAATGAAAACATTCCTTACTACAAATGGTCCTTGGAGTCAGTTGGTTGCTATAGAAAATATACTACTAACTCCCATATTTAAGGATAGTAGTGTTACGCTTTCGCGAAAGCTAAAAATCACCCCATTCCTAGTGCCACATAGAGATGAATATTCAGAAACTGTAGGATATCGTATAGAAGGCCCTAAAAAAACAGCATTATTTATTCCAGATATTAATAAATGGAACAAATGGAAAAACGCTATTACCGAAAAGGTTAAGAAAGTAGATTATGCATTTCTAGACGCTACGTTTTTCTCTGAAGGAGAAATTCCAAGACCTATGAGTGAAGTGCCACATCCATTTATAGATGAAACTACAGCGCTCTTTAATGATGAAGAAGTAACGGTCAAGTCAAAAATCATATTCTTACATTTTAATCATTCTAATCCTGCATTAGACGAAAAAAATGAAAAACGTCAAGCATTAGAAAAAGAAGGATATCGCTTTGCTAGACAAGGAGATATTTTTGAACTATAGTTTCGTATTATATGATTACAAATAAATAAGCGTCTTTGTTGAATATTACGTAAATTTGCATCCTTAAAACACCCTTTTTTTGAAGATGAAACAAGCCACACCATATACTCCAAAAAACAAAGTTCGTATAGTTACTGCAGCCTCTCTTTTTGATGGACATGATGCAGCAATAAATATTATGCGTCGTATTATTCAAAGTACAGGAGTAGAGGTCATTCACTTAGGTCATGATCGTAGTGTGGAGGAAGTCGTAAATACAGCTATTCAAGAAGATGCTAATGCTATTGCATTAACATCTTATCAAGGAGGTCATAATGAGTATTTTAAATATATGTATGACTTGTTAAAAGAAAAAGGAGCAGCGCATATTAAAATCTTTGGAGGCGGAGGTGGAGTGATCCTTCCAGAAGAGATTAAAGAGTTAATGGAATATGGAATTACTCGTATTTACTCTCCAGATGATGGTCGTGAGTTAGGATTACAAGGAATGATTAATGATTTAGTACAGCAATCGGATTTTCCTGTAGGTGACCAATTAAATGGAGAAGTAAATCATCTAACAGAGAAAAATCCAAGAGCAATAGCTAGAGTGATATCAGCAGCAGAGAATTTCCCAGAAATTGCAGCAGATACATTAGCAACCATTCACGAAAAAAATAAAACATCTTTAACTCCTGTACTCGGAATTACAGGAACTGGAGGCGCGGGGAAGTCATCATTGGTTGATGAACTTGTGCGTCGATTCCTTATTGACTTTCCAGAAAAAACGATTGGACTTATATCAGTAGATCCATCAAAACGTAAAACGGGCGGTGCATTACTAGGGGATCGTATTCGTATGAATGCAATTAACTCTCCAAGAGTATATATGCGTTCTTTGGCTACTCGTCAAAGTAATCTTGCTTTATCAAAATATGTTGCAGAAGCTATTGAAGTATTAAAAGCGGCTGAATATGATCTTATTATTCTTGAGACATCAGGAATTGGACAATCTGATACAGAAATTCTAGAACATTCAGATACATCATTATACGTAATGA
>CAYYSK010000089.1:0-12298 GCA_964474345.1 uncultured Flavobacteriaceae bacterium | reverse complement strand
ACCGGCTAAATTTATATTTACTGTCTTGTTCATTTTTTTGATTTTTTTGTTGAGGTTACAACCGTTACTGCGGTTTGTAATTCGTCCCAGGTAGTTGTGAGTTCATTTAAAAAGAGTTGTCCTGTCTCCGTAAGTCCGTAGTACTTACGTGGTGGTCCGCTTGAGGATTCTTCCCAGCGATAATTAAGCAAACCTGCGTTCTTAAGCCTTGTGAGTAGTGGGTAAATTGTACCTTCTACAACAAGCAACTTAGCGTCTTTAAGTGTGTCTAAGATTTCGGCTACGTAGGCATCACTGTCTTTTAAGACTGACAGGATGCAATACTCTAGCACGCCTTTACGCATCTGTGCTTTGGTGTTTTCAACCTTCATAGATTTCCATTTTAATATGCGTTAAACTGTTCATTTTTTGATTGTTCTAAACATGTGTTTAGATGATTTGATTGATTGTGATTGATGATGTATTCTTTCTGAGTATGCTTTACCGCTTTGCTCTCCCTTTGGTCGTGAATCTCACAAGGTCGATTTCGCGAAAGCGTACTTTGTATATTACTTATAAATCATAGGTTTAATTATTGTTTGATCTGTAAATACTAGTGCAGCTATAAAAAAACTAATGATAAAATAATTGATGAGATTAAATTTCCAATTGTATTG
This sequence comes from uncultured Flavobacteriaceae bacterium, assembly GCA_964474345.1. Taxonomy (GTDB): domain Bacteria; phylum Bacteroidota; class Bacteroidia; order Flavobacteriales; family Flavobacteriaceae; genus Dokdonia. The sequence continues at coordinate 11,642 of CAYYSK010000089.1, read as the reverse complement.
ATATGTTGATGCTGCTTTGTATACTAATCCAAATAAAAGGAGTGATACAACAATAGGTAATGTCATTTTTCCGATACCTAATGATTCACTTATACGTGCCTCGTCATTGGGGTTAAATACAGATATAATTGCTGCTAAAAAACGTTGAATACATGTGATAAGTAATAGTATATATACATAGGTATTATTTTTTTTACGTAATAAATAAAAGAATATAAAGGCAGTGATTATTGTAAATATTGGCCCTGCTGCACTTACGAGTTGGCGTTCCCAATCATAGGTGTACGATCCTTCTGTGAGACTCACTGTATTTAAAGTCATTGTCATATCATAGCCCAATACTGTTCCCATTATATAATGTGCTATCTCATGAAAAATAAAAGATAGAAATACAAAGAGACCTGTGTATAAAACGAGCTTTATGTTTATGGGGTGACTCATTATTCTTGTGTTGGGTTTGTTTCTTCTGCTTGAGTATTTGCTTCTTCGTTAAAAGAAGATTTTATAAAATTTATAGTAAGAGGATATTTATAGTTTTCTCCATTAGAAGCTTTAATTGCTGCAGAAACAACGCTAATGATTTCAAAAATAGCAATACCAACAACAAGTGTTCCTACTATAATGGTAATAATAAAAAGAGTGCTTATGTTTGCAAAATCTCCGTGTGTATGAAAATGGTCATTAAAAATAATATGAGCATTTGTTCCTTCCAATTTGAATAATTGCCAAATAAAAAACGGAATGCTTAAAATCACCAATGCAATTGTATATAAAAGCATGCTTAATTGAAAATTAATAGCATTTCGACCATTGTCATCTACAAAATGAGATTTGTTTCTTTGGGCACTCCATAAAATAAGAGGAGCAATAAAATTTCCGAAAGGAAAAAACCACTTACTAAATGTAGATAAGTGTATAAATGTGCTAAGATTTTTCTGATGTGTTGTTACAGTGCTTTCCATTACTTACTAATTTCTTATACAAATATATGTCTTTAAAAAGGTATTATGTTACGCATAGTACTAAATATTAACATTATATTAACATATTGAAATATATTAAATATGATATAATTATCTGATTATAAGTAATTTGAATGCATTTTGATATATAAAATATTTTTCAACGCTGTGTTTTTAAATAACTATGATATCTCTGAGAAAGAATAATTAATTACTATTTTTACACAAAACGTGTATGTATGAAGTTTGTTAGCCCTAGTAAATTCAATCTATTTACAATGTTAAAATTACCGTCAGCTTGGCTTACGGGGATTCGTTTAAAAAAGATAGATGAACAATCTTGTACAGTGCAGGTAAAACATAGATGGATTAATCAAAATCCATTTAAAAGCATGTTTTGGGCAGTACAAGGTATGGCTGCCGAATTATCTACAGGGGCTATGGTTGTTAATTATGTTCAAAATAGTGATCATAAGATATCTATGTTGGTAGCTAGTAATAATGCTTCTTTTACTAAGAAAGCAACGGGTCGTATTACTTTTATATGTAATGACGGGTATAAGATTAAAGAAACTATAGAGAAAGCTATTGAAACTAAAGAAGGGCAAACTTGCTGGATGAAATCTGTAGGAACTAACTCTGAGGGAATTCAAGTGAGCGAATTTAATTTTGAATGGTCTGTAAAAGTAAAAGGTAAGTGAAACAAATAGTATATTTTTAAAAATAGAGTACTACTCTAAATTAGCATGTGACTCTATTTCTGATATGTTACTTACTATTTACTGATAGCACCTTTTTTAATTTCTATTTTCACCTCCTTGTTACTCGTATTTCTAGTTTCTAATTTTTAATTTCGTAATTCTAACAACTAATCTCGTATTTGATCATGAACTATATTCTCTTTGACGGAACTGTCCGTAATCAATTATTGCCATTTACCTATACCCGACCAGTAGCAGATATTCGTATAGGAATTCTTACCATACGAGAAAAATGGGAGCGTTTTCTTGGGTTTACAACATCTACGGTTACTGAAGAATATTTAAGTGACGTGTGGCCTATGGTAGAATTTCCAGAAAATGTAATGATCAATGCATCCTATCTCCCTACACCTAATCTAGTGACTATTATTAAAGGAATGACAGATGGGCAAGCTATTTTTGACGGAGAAGAAGTGATTGCTTTTTATACCAAAGAAGATCAGGAAGTTGATTTTAATAGTTATGATATCATAGAATATACATTTGAAGATTTATTTACAGTATCTCATACTTGGGATATTTTTGCAAAAAATGCACGTGCAATAACTGAAGATTATGAATTATTGACAGCAGGGCGAACCTCACAGCCTATTCCTGATAAAACAGTTGCTTTTAATGCATCAGAGATTTTTATAGAAGAAGGAGCAAAACTTCCTTTATGTTCGCTCAATGCAGAGAATGGTCCTATATATATAGGTAAGGATGCAGAGATTATGGAAGGATCTATGATAAGAGGTCCTTTTGCGTTGTGTGATCATGGTACTATAAAAATGAGTGCAAAAATATATGGAGGTACAACGGTTGGACCACATTGTAAAGTAGGAGGAGAGGTTAATAACTCGGTGCTATTTGGGTATTCTAGTAAAGGACATGACGGCTTTTTAGGAAATGCTGTTCTTGGAGAATGGTGTAATATAGGAGCTGATAGTAATAACTCTAATCTTAAAAACAATTATGCATCTGTAAAATTATGGGATTATCAAACAGGACGTTTTGCAAATACTGGATTACAATTTTGCGGTTTAATGATGGGAGATCATAGTAAGTGCGGTATTAATACGATGTTTAATACGGGAACTGTTATTGGGGTAGCTACAAATATATTTGGTAGTGGATTCCCTCGTAATTTTGTACCCTCTTTTCAATGGGGAGGATCTAGTGGTTTTGTGACACATCTTCCTAAAAAAGCATTTGAGACTGCTCGTATTGCCATGGCGCGTCGTGATATAGAACTTACCGCAAAAGATGAAGCTATTCTAAATCATGTTTTTGAAGAGACTAAACAGTATCGCAGGGAATAATTCTGTATGATATTGAAAATATGTGTTTTAACTATAATTTCAAGTTGTTTTACCCATTTTAACGTCTCTTGATAATTATAAGGAATGATTTAAGTTAAACCCGAATTATGCATTAGAAAGTCTATTACAACTTGAATGTACTGCAAAATATACCGTTGCACTACATTTTTGAGTTTAACCATAGCGCTGCTATGCTAAAACTCATAAAATGCTATATTTTATGGCGCACCCAACCTTCATCACGAAGTTCTAATGCATAATTCGGATTAAATCTGTTTTTATTTTCTCTCTTTTTAATATTAAATCACTGTTAATTAACGAGTTATGTATTAATTTTGATGTCTATTTTTTTATATTTAATCAGTTTGTTATGAATAACCTTATTATTTGTGAAGAAGAGACATAATCCTTGGATGTCTTTATAATGATCAAGGTTTTAAATTATTAAAAATTAATTTCATGAAAAATTTAGAAAACTTAGGAAAAGTATTAAAAACTGTAGAGCAAAAAACATGTAGTGGAGGGAGTCACCCAGGTACTAGATATGTATGTATAGATAGTTTTCCTTTTACATATGATGTAGGGCCAGGTCAATTGTGTAATGATGGCTCTGTACCTCTTTGTGCATAATTTAAGTATCTTTTAGAATATTACAATTAATTATAAAGCCCAGATATAGGATTCTTATATCTGGGCTTTTGTATATGTGATTTTTTCTTTTTTGATGACTAGTTATTGTTACTCGTAAAGTATTAATCATGTAAATATTAACTAGGAGGTGTAAAGATAAGCCCCCAATCTGTTAGTATAAAGACTAAAAAGATTACTACTATAGTTAGTAAAAGAACAACAAGAATTTTATAAGTTCTTTGCTTTCGTTGTTTACGAATTTTAGTTCTAATTTCTATTAACTGCTCCAATGTAGCTTGTTTAGGATCTATCCAGATTTCATCATTTGATTTTGACGACGCGTATGAAAATTTGTTTTTCTTACGTTTTGGAAGCAATGTCCTATTGGCTTTCATAGCTTTATGTGCTGTACCTGATCCGTATGGCATATGTCTTTTATTATGAATTTATATTAATTGAGTAACCATAAACCTATAGCAATGATTATAAAAATGAAACTACTTATATATATCATTTTTTTATTCCTGCTTCGTTGTTTTAGTTGCATTTCAGTTCTGATTTTATATAGAAGTTCAGGACTTGCTTTTTTAGGATCTGGATATGATTTTTTTAAGTTTACTATTGAAACTCTTCTTTTAAGATCCGGTCGCTGCGCCCTATTATTTTTTAAAATTGACCTCCCTAATGCAGCAAAACCAATACTTCCTATATCTGTCTTTCTTATCTTCCTTGCTCTTTTCATCTTTCTAGAGGTATAGATACAAAGGCGTATAGAATTCCTAGAATGACTATGATAAGAGTTACGATGGTAAGGACAATTGTTTTCTTTCGTCTCGTTTTTTCTTCTTGACGTATCCTTGTTCGGATTTCCATGAGTTGTTCAAACGTAGGTTGTTTTGGGTCTACCCAATTTTCATTTATAGAAGAGACTAAAGAAAATCTTTCTTTTTTACGTTTGTTCTTAAGTGCTCTATTTGCTTTTAGACTTGCATTTGCAGCCATCATGCTTCCTTCTCCGCCCATTGTTGTTCTGTATTAATTACACTATATGGGTAGTGGGAAGCGATGAAATGTTACAAAATAGCTGCTTAGTTGTCTGTATATAAATAGATAGAGATTATAATTCCGATACTACTTAACACAGTAACTAAACTTACTTTTATAAGCCTTATTCTTTGTTGTTTGCGTATCTTATTTCTGATCTCTATGAGTTGTTTGGGTGTAGATTGTTTAGGGTCTACCCATTTTTCATCTGTAGAACTTACTAAAGAAAACTTCCCTTTTTCTCGTTTAGGAAGCATAGCTCTATTTGCTTTCAATGATTGATTAGCTCCTATCGCAGTTCCTCCAAATATCATAGTCGTTCTGTATTGATTACATGATATGGGGTAGTAGGAAACGATGAAATGTTAATGTTACATAATGTCTCTTTTTAAGGTAACAATTTAGGGCTTGTCCTGAGGATTCTTTACGGAGATAGATCGTATGTTTTACATGTATAGTTTTTTTTTAACATTATTTTTTGTTAAATTTATGTGAATTATTAAAATATAATAATGAAAAAACTACACACTTACCTAATCCTATGTGTATTAATTTTTAGCATTCAATCTTGCAAAAATGATACCACGAGCAGTGATATTTTTAAATACCCGATATCATTATCTGAAAAAGAACACGAAGAAGAAAATAACCCTCACAAAAATGCTATTTGGACTCCAGAGCAAGCTGCTCGTCATCAAGAAAGATTAGCAAATATTTCTACATTTTCTAAACCTGTTAACACTAATAAATCTCAGATTAGCACATCTTATGCTAATGGAGTTCTAACAGGAGAGTGGGTTAATCGAGGGCCTAAAAATATGCCTGGTGCTTTTAAATTTGCCGAAATGTTAGATGGAACAGATATAATGTACGGAGTCACTTGGAACCATTATGTTGGAGAGTACAATTCCACATCATATATTTATAAAGGTACTGTTTATAATCCTACAACAGGAACAGGTGGAGATGACTTTGAGTTGTTAACTCCCAATTGGCCAAACAGGTATCAAAACCTATTTGCTTTTGAATTTAATGGTTCTGTAAGATTAGTTGCACATATAGAAAGTGGACCCGTTTATTATTCTGATAATGATGGTCAGGATTGGATACTTGCTAATGGGCTTCCTGGAGCAAATACAAGCTCAGCAATAAATAGACAAGATGGAAATACAATTTATGTAACAGATGACATATCTGTATATGTTTCTACAGATCATGGTGTGAATTTTTCCTTACTTAAGAACTTTGGGACTTCACGAGACTCATTTGTATATACACCACGATATGATGTTCAGGGAAATGCAGAAGAAGTTTATTTAATAAGAGATGGTGATTTTTATAAGCTTAACGACTCTAATACAGATTTTGATTTTAGAGGCTCATATACATCTTTTCATAATGCGCAGAGGTTAAGTATTGGAGGTGACAATCGCACTCTCTATGTAACTGAGAATAGTAATTATTGGGTGTCTACAGATGAGGGCCTTACTTGGACAGAAAAATTCCCACACGGGAATTTCTTTGGGGATCTTAGCGGCAAAATGAGTGCAGGCTTCTTTTTTGCAGCACATCCAGAAGATCCTGCTATATCTGTAGCAGGATATGCAATCCCTATAATCTCTACTGATGCATTAAATACAGTACAAACTGACCATACTGGATGGGGAAGGTATCAAAACGGAAATCACTTGCCTTCAGAACAGTACCAAGATCACATTAGGTTTAATTATCATCCAGATTTTCAATCTTCTCATTTTTTCTATAATAGTAGTGGAGAATTATTTTCTGCACGTTGTTCTGATGGCGGTATTTTTGTTTCTTATAAAGAATGGTCAGACTTCCCAAACCCTGGAGTTGGTTATAACAATTCTGGTTATGCAAATGCTCACTTTATTAACCTTAACGTATTAAATACGATTACTCCATTAGTATATAGAAATGCTATGTTTACAGGAATAAACAATGCAGATCATATTAATTATGGAACTCAAGATCAGGGGAGTCAAAATATTATCCCAGGCTCAAGTGGAGATGTATTAGAATTTTATCAAGTTATAGGTGGAGATGGTCCTTCTATAGATAGTTATGATGGGGCTAATGCTTGGAGGTGGGATCGTGATGGTTATAAAGTTTGGCCTCCTGTTAATGTCTATACAAGCGGTGGAAATGTTCTTTCTATAGGTCAAATTAATTCACAATTTAACTCTAGTCAAACAATCAATTTTACTACAGATTCAGATTTAGGATGGATTCAAACTTATATAGACCACCACTCTCCTGATGAAAATATATGGATGCTATCTAAGAGTTTACATCGTGCTACCTGGGATGGAAGTGTTTTAACTGGTCACACTATAAATGTAAGTAATAAACAAGTAGCAGCATTAGCACAAGGAACTATAGATGGCGATAAGCTATTTATGCTGCAAGGCTCTAAAGTGTATATATCTAATAATAGAGGGGATAGTTTTGGAACAGGTATAAATACACCATTTAATGAAACTCAAGGAGGGTTTACTAGAGGAGATGTGGGTAGTGGTGTTGTACTTCCTGGAGATGATGATTGGATATTGTTTGCAGGGCCTAGTACAAATGATGTTGGTGCTATTTTATCAAAAGACGGAGGAAGTACTTGGATTGATGTAACTGGTGATTTTCCAGCAGGACCTGATGCACAAACAGGGGGGATGACTGTTACACCTGATGGGAGCCTTGTTTTCGCAGGAACAGATGTTGGTGCATATGTCTTTGATGTTGCTCAAGAAGAATGGTTTTCTCTTGCAGAAGGGATTGGTTTTTTTAATACTGTAGACTTAGATTTTATTGAAACGACTAATACAATGCGATTTGCTACTTGGGGATCAGGTATTCTTGACTTTAATATTGAAAATATTTTAGGGATAGAACAAAATACTATTGCAGATACATTTAAACTATACCCTAATCCAGCAAGTGATCATGTTTTTGTAGAACTTGATGGTCCACCTGCATCTAGAACTAAAATTGATATTATTGATATAAATGGTCGAATACTATATTCTAATATCAATTTATTGGATAATAAACCCTTAAGAATTAATACATCTGCATTTGCTTCGGGAATATATATAGTAAGGCTTGAAAATGAAGATAAGCAAATAAAAACACAAAAGATAGTCATCAATTAATTATACCACTTATCATTTTGAAATTACTGTAAAAGAAAATGATAATTTATTTCTTTATAGAAAGAAGAAAACTAAGCCTAACCTTAGTTATGATATAGTTTTATTTTAAAATAGAAAGGGAAAAAGAGTGTTTTACTGCGGTAATTTCAAAATGATAAGTGGTATAAAGTATAATTATGGATTGTAAAATCATAAACCTACAAATAAAAGAATGTAAATATATGGTTAGTATATTATTAAAATAAATACTATAGCCTAGACTTCTTCACTCTCTTGAGTACCAAGAAATTCTGAGGATTAGGAGTGAGGCCGCTTATGTTTTTTTGCGTAAAGCGAACTACTTGATCGTAGTATAATGGGATAATAGGCGCTTTTGCAATAATAATACTATCCATTCTGATATAATCTAATTTACGAGTGTCTACATCCACCATAGAGAGGCTATGCTCATAAATAGAATCGTAATCAGTACTTTTAAAATGAGTATAATTTGGACCGTTAGGCGTGAAATTCTTACTGTAAAATAAACTTAAGTAATTTTCTGCGTCAGGATAATCTGCAATCCAACTTGCGCGAAAAGCATCTAATTCTCCACTACTTTTCATTTGTCGAAGCGTAGAAGGAGGCATCACATTAATCTCTACACGAAGTCCTGCTTTTTGAAGTTCCCGCTGTATGTATTCACAAATATCAAGATACTGGCTATTCGTCCCTATAGAAATCATAGGATCCATGTTGCCGCTCTCTTTTTTGTATTGTTCTATAAGCTTTCGCGAAAGCGTAGGATTGTATGCATACCCTTTTATATAATCAAATCCAGGTAAGCCCATAGGTATGAATCCATGTGTAGCTGGCTCTCCAATACCATTACGTAAATACGTAATCATTTTCTCACGATCAAAACCGTAGTTAACAGCTTTACGTAGTAATTCTGATTGAACTTCAGGGGTCTTAGTGTCTAGATAAAACCCTATATACTCTGTATTTAATTGAGGACTCACGCTTAAGTCAACGTCGTCTTGGTATTTTTCGCGTAAGCGGCCAGAAGCTGTTAATAATTCGTCTTTGTATGAAGGGTCTAAAGAGTTTAGAAAATCTAGATTTCCTTGCGCAAATTGTAGGAATTCACTTTGTTTGTCAGGTAAGAATGTGATAGCAACAGCTTCGAGATAGGGAAGTTGATTACCGGCGCTATCTCGCTCGTAATAGAGTTCATTTTTACGTAGTACGAGTTTTACACCTTCTTCCCAACGTTTAAATTTAAAAGGGCCAGTTCCAATAGGATGTGATCGAAAATCACTTCCGTAAAAAGTCACAACTTCTTTAGGAACTACTGAGCAATAGCGCATACTTAGTAATCCTAAAAATGCAGGAAATGGCTGTTTGAGTTGGATGACAAACGTACTATCATTTACGGCTTTGTAATGATCTACTTTGTTAAGTATCCAATTTCCGGGAGAAGCTACATTAGGATCTGTAAGTCTATCAAAACTAAAAACAAAATCGGATGCTTTTACCAGTCGAGTACTATCCTTTGTTTTAAACTGGATGTGCTTATGAAATTGTACATCATCTCGTAATGTAAAAGTATATTGTAAGGCATCATCAGATACGGTCCAAGATGTAGCAATATCTGGTTGTATATTTAAATTATCATCTAGTTGTACGAGTCCATTAAACAATTGGTTGGTTGGCCATATAATTTGCGGATTACGAGCAAAAGCAGGATCTAAAGTAGAGATTTGATATTGTTCATTATACCTAAAAACAAGGTGATCTCGATTTTCTGAGTCATTAGAAGAGCAACCAGTTAAGATCATACAAGTAAGTGAGAATACTATACTTGTAAAAAAGATGGGTATTTGATGTAGATTGCTATATGTTTTCAAAAATAAAGTTCTTACGATGAATTTCAATCCATATTCATAAACATACAACAAAAGTCGTATTTCTTTTTAAAAATTTCATCATCGATGTAAGTTATCTTGTGATATAGTGCATTTTTGATCTATAATATGTTTTTTGATGTCTTAATTACTATCTGTTTCATCCAATTAAATATTGTAATTTTGCCATCTATTTTAATACGCATGAATACACGCAAAAAAGTAGCATTCTATACGTTAGGATGTAAGTTAAATTTTTCAGAAACGTCCACTATCGCTCGTGATTTTACAGATGAAGGGTTTGATCGTGTAGATTTTTCTGAACATGCTGATATATATGTAATTAATACCTGTAGTGTTACTGAGAATGCTGATAAACGATTTAAGACTATTGTAAAACAAGCCCAAAAAAGCAATCCAGAAGCTTTTGTGGCAGCTGTAGGATGTTATGCACAATTAAAGCCAGAAGAGTTGGTTGCTGTAGATGGAGTAGATCTTGTGTTAGGAGCAACTGAAAAATTTAAAATTACAGATTATATACATGATTTGTCTAAGAACGATCATGGGGAGGTGCATTCTTGCGAGATAGAAGATGCCGACTTTTATGTTGGATCATATGCTGTAGGAGATCGTACACGTGCATTCTTAAAAGTACAAGATGGATGTGACTATAAGTGTACGTATTGTACTATACCACTTGCAAGAGGAATTTCTCGTAGTGATACACTTACCAATGTGCTTAAAAATGCATCAGAAATTGCAGCTCAAGATATTAAGGAGATTGTACTTACTGGAGTAAATATAGGTGATTATGGTAAAGGAGAATTTGGAAACAAAAAACATGAACATACGTTTTTAGAACTAGTAACTGCACTAGATAAAGTAGATGGTATTGAACGTTTGCGTATTTCGTCTATAGAGCCTAATCTATTGAAAAATGAAACAATAGACGTGGTTTCAAAATCTAGAGCCTTTGTACCTCATTTTCATATTCCTTTACAAAGTGGTAGTAATGAGATATTAGGATTGATGCGTCGTAGGTATAAGAAAGAATTATATGTAGATCGTGTTACAAAAATTAAAGAAGTGATGCCCCAAGCGTGTATTGGAGTAGATGTGATTGTTGGTTTTCCAGGTGAAACAGATGAACATTTCTTAGAGACGTATAATTTTTTAAATGAGCTTGATATTTCTTATTTACACGTATTTACCTATTCAGAACGTGACAATACGGTAGCTGCTACTATGGAAGGAATTATTCCTAAAAATGTACGTAGTAAGCGTAGTAAGATGTTGCGGGGACTTTCTGTGAAAAAGAGAAGAGCTTTTTACGAGTCCCAATTAGGAACACAACATACTGTTCTCTTTGAAGGAGAAAATAAAGAAGGATACATTCATGGTTTTACAGAAAACTATGTTAAGGTAAAAACACCTTGGAATCCAACACTTGTGAATACGTTACATGAGGTTGATCTTACAAAGATAGATGATGATGGTATAGTACGATTTGAATTTATAAGTGTTGAAGTCTAAATAAAATATACAGTATTAAAAAAGCCACCTATATAGATGGCTTTTAATTTTTATGTCGTTTATATGATTAAATATTAATACCTACTGGTAATAATTTCTTGTACTTACGACGATTTGATCTCATGAATTTTGCAATTTCTGGACTTGTAGGAACAAGGCTAATATTACGATCTTCTACTTCTCTAAAAACAGTAATGATAAAATCATTCATACGTTCCTCAGTTCCTTCTGGCATCATGATTTTGGTTAGGAAGATCTTCCGTTCTTGTAATGAGTATTCAATTTTTGCCATTTTTTTATCAAAAGTAGCTTCAAATTGTCTTAAGAACTCATTATCTGTCAATTCAATTGCTGTCAT
>CAYYSK010000088.1:0-12337 GCA_964474345.1 uncultured Flavobacteriaceae bacterium | reverse complement strand
ACCCTATTCCTAGCACCACACTAGTACTTGCAAACCCTTTATCATGTAATCGTTCGCAAATTTGTTCTGCTCTTTCTGTAGTAATACTATCTCCATAAATAGCCCCTATATGTGGATTTAAAACTTTAAATCCTTGTTTATTTATTGTCCCTCCAAAAACATCCCATAATACTTCTACTACTCCTTTTTCTTGTGGAAACTCTCCTCCTAACACACTACTTTCTCCACAAATAATAGCCACTGGATCTCCACTATCTGGACGTATCACTAATTTTCCATCTCTAGATAACACTTCTTCTTTAAGTGTTGGAAGATACTCTGTGAGTACTTTCCATAAATCCCAGGTATCACTTACTACAGAAAGAATTCCTGTAGGATAGGTTTTCATTAATGTTCTAAAGGTACCTATCTCATCATTTTTAGTTCCAGCACACATGACAGAATGCTCGGTAGCATTTACAGATCCTACAACAAATCCTTTTGCGTTATAATAAGTACGTAATCCGCTTATTACAGGTAATGTATCTGAACCCAAAAATACGGATGCATGCCCCATCCCAGATGACAATGCGCTTTGTAAACCTCCCATGCCTCTCATAGAGAAATCATGTCCCTGAAAATCAATAAAAGCAACATTCTCCTCATCAGTAAGCAATGCCCAATGTTTAAAAATACGCTTGTATTGTAACGCTATTGAAGCAGATGTCATAGGTTGCCATAACATCGTAGATAATATAGTTTCTAAAAAATTAGTCACCCAATAAAAATCTTTATGTGTATTTACTACAGTAACCATAGGTATTCGAATAGGTACTTCAACTCCTTCTGGAAGTGATTTTACACGAATTGGCAAGTATTGTAACTCATGTAATTGTTCATAATGCGTAACATCATAGTCAGTTCCTAAGTATAATGACAACTCTTCTTTAATCTCTTGGCATATGTCTGTTTTTGGTTTTGAAAAGAAATGTTCTTGAAAATAATCATGCAACCATTGAATCACATATTGTTGTCCAAATGAAAGGACTTTATTACAACCTTTAGGAGCATATGTATTGCTCCTTGGAGTCCAGTTAGAGTATACTTCTTCTGTACCTATTGGGTATTGTTGATGATGTCCTGTCTTGTATCCGTCTGTTAATAATAAGCTATTCATAATTATTTACTGTCTGTAATTTAGTATTGTTTTATAAGGATTTAGATAAAGCCTGAGTAATATCTTCAAATACAGGTGTATTATATTTTTGGCACAGTGTATAAACATATTCACTTTTATAAAATTCTTTTGGACATATAACTATTAATTTACCAGAATCTACATACAAGCCTAATTCAACTAAAGATATTGGAGATAAAGAATGAGGAAGTAAATTAAGTATTATTTTATCAGATAGAAGTAATGCGCCTAATTCCCATTCTATATGATTCTTCATTTCTTTTTTGCTCAATGTATCATGATTTTTATTTGTTGGGTCAAAAAAATTATTATCTTTTCCTAGTATATTTATTACTTGTTTTCTCCAATTAGTTATGAGTTTATAGTCTATACTTCCTGCTAAAAACGTATAATGATCTGCACTCTTTCTTTTTGGTAATTTTTGTTCTGATGTAAAAATCATAATATTTATATTTGCGTAATAATGACACAAATATAAAATGAACTAAAATACTTTACAAATATATTTTGCGTTATTTCAACGCAAAATATATAAGTATCTAATTATCAGTAATTAAATTTCAAAAATAATTCCCTCTTCTTTTAATTGGAAATATCGTTTTTGATTAAATTGGAATAAATTGGCAGGTCTACCTGATCCTTTAGAAACTTTTTCATTTAATTCATCTAGCACATTAAGTCCTAGCATTTTTTTTCTAAAATTGCGTCTATCAATAGCTCTTCCTAAAAGTGTAGTATATAATTTTTCTAAATCAGAAAAAGGAAATTTTTTATCAAGTAATTCAAAGCCTATAGGTTCATATGTGATTTTTGCTTGTAATCTTGCAATGGCTATATCTAGAATTTTTTTATGGTCAAAGGAAAGTTCAGGAAGGTTATTAATAGTAAACCATTGTGCTTGTTCTGCATCTGTAGAAGCATAAATTCTGAATGCATTGGGTCTTACCAATCCAACATAAGCTACTGTAACTACTCTTCCTCTAGGATCTCTATCTACATCTCCAAAAGAGTACAATTGTTCTAAGTAATTTATCTTTACTCCTGTTTCTTCTTGTAATTCACGCTCTACGGCAGTTTCTAGAGATTCATGATTTAAAACAAATCCTCCAGGAATAGCCCACTTCCCTTTAAAAGGGTCGTATTTACGTTTAATAAGTAATACAGAAATAACACCTTCTTCATATCCGAAAACGACTGCATCTACTGAAAGCCTAATTTTTTGCATACTCATATGTGTATAGTATACACAAATATATTGAATTCTAGTATATGGAGTATTCTTATTTATTCAAGTCTGACAAAATCAAATGAGTTGTTGGTTCCCCATACACGATAATACTATCTATAAACCTCTCTAAGTGAGACTGGTCTACTAAAATTACTTTCATAAAGATATTATGCGTTCCCGTAATTCTATACATCTGGCAAATTTCTTCATATTGTTTTAAGACATCACAAAATACTCTAAGTTTTCCGCTAAAAACCTTAAAAGAAATAAGAACTTCAAGTCCATATCCTATTTTTTTATGATCAAGCTCTAAACTATACCCGGTAATTATTTCTGCATCTTCTAGTTTTTGAATGCGCTCTCTCACAGAAGAAGGAGAAAGTCCAATTTTCTTACCAATATCTACATAAGATTCTCTAGCATTATTTTTTAATTTATCTATTATTTTAAGATCAATTGCATCTACCATAAATAAGTTTGTAATTTAAGGAAATTCCATTTTAAAAATTGAATATAGTCATTATCTCCGTTATATCCATTTCATATCTTTTGTGAATCAAGATATTTTTGCGGTATGGACATGATGTTATTACTACTTATTATTGGGATTTTTACTGGTTTTTTTATTCAAACCATTATCGGTTTTGCTGGAGCTTTAGTATCACTTCCATTTTTACTTTTTGTTATGCCATTACCCGATGCTATAGCTTACATCACTATTTTTTATGCAATTTCTAGCCCTATACATATTTATAAAGAATGGAAACAAATAGATAAAAAATTACTTAAAAAATTGATCACCTCATCTATTATCGGAGTTGTAATAGGAGGTATTGTACTACTATACAGTCAGCCATCTATTCTAAAAAAGGCGTTAGGCGTTTTTATAATTCTTTTTGTAATTAATAAATTAAAATCAAAAAGAGAATTTAAATTTTCTCCGAGGATAGAATATCTATTTGGTTTTTTAGGAGGTTTTTTTTCTGGAGTATTTTCTACAGGAGGACCTTTATATGTTATTGCTGTAAAAAACGCTGTAATAGATCTTAAAACTTTTAGGGCTACTATGTTTGGTGTATTAGGACTCGTAACATTCATTAGGATTCCAGTACTGGCTTTTGGCGGTGTTTTACAATTAGGACAACTCTATTATTCCTTAATAGTTCTTCCGTTTTTCATATTGGCATTATTCTTAGGTAAGAAAGTATATGTAAAACTCAATGAAGCTTTTCTTACCAAAATCATTTTACTATTACTTATGATTTCTGGAATATTATTGCTTGTCAAGAATTAGTTTTTGATAAAGTAGATCAATATCCTCTTAATAAACTTATTTGATCACATCCTTTAATTTCTGTTGTACTCGTATTTATTCAGTTTTTTATGTGATATCTACAATTATTTTATGAGATACATTACTACCATATTCACTAATTACTAGGCATAAATCAAGAAAATATTATAATAATCTAAATATCAAATAATTGTAAATTAAGTGATGAAATGTTAAATTTTACAAATATCTGATTACTAATATTTTAGTTTTCGTTTTAAAATAGTACTTTTCAAATAGAATTTCATTTAAATTAATTATTAATCAACTTAAAATTATTTATTATGATGAAGAAAATTTCAAACTTAAAAGGTGCAAAAACATTAAGCATTACTGAACAAAAACTAATCTCTGGAGGATTCTGGGGTTGGGGAGGTTGTCAACCGCAACTTATACAATGCGATACTGATAATGATTGTCCTTGCGGGCCTTGTGGTTTTGTCGTAGATGGAGGACCAGCTGGCCCTATTAACTTTTTTGATGTGTGTGCTTTTTAAAATACAAACACTTCATTTAACTCGAATTATGCAATAGTTCTTGATGAGCAAGCTCATATTTCAAGTGAAGATAACCAACATAATAAAATGAAGGTTATATGATAAAAAATCTATTACACCACAAAACACTTGCAAATACTATCACTACGTTGTATTTTTTACTTTAACCATAGCGATGCGATGCTAAAAACAAGAAAACACTAGTGTTCATTGCCGTTTTGCACTTCATTACGAAGGTCTAATGTATAATTCAGGGTTAATTAAACGCCTTATAACTTTAATACATACTTTCAAGCATTCCTGTGAGTGTTTATAAGGCGTTTATTCAAAGTAGTTAGAACTACTTTTATACTCTATTTTGCTGTAGATTTTAATTTTCCTTTAGTTTTCTTCTTCTTATTTTTCTTAGGGGCAATATCTGGATATGTTAGCCTTCCCCAAGTTTTTTCCATTTGAGTTATTTTTTCTTCATCACCTATTTGATGTAATATATTATTAACTGCATTATATGCTGAGTCTAAAGCTCCAACAATCCATCCATGATGCACAGAACAGCATTCTCCAGCAATATTCAAATGTCCATCAAATTCAGGAGTCAATAATGTTGGGTATAGATTTGTAAACTGTCCTGGCCCAAATAATGCAAAAGCACCTCCTCCTGCATGAGTATCCCAAAACCACGTTTTTGTTGTTACTTCTGGATTATATCCAGCAAATTCA
This sequence comes from uncultured Flavobacteriaceae bacterium, assembly GCA_964474345.1. Lineage (GTDB taxonomy): Bacteria > Bacteroidota > Bacteroidia > Flavobacteriales > Flavobacteriaceae > Dokdonia. The sequence goes on along the minus strand of CAYYSK010000088.1, from coordinate 7,382 downwards.
TCAAAAACTTTTATTTCTGGATATAAATAAGCTATACCTTTTAAACATTCATGTACACGTTCTTCATCCGTAAGAGCACCCATGCGCTCTGCATCTTGTGCCCAACAATATATTTGTAATACACCTCCTTTTGATTCATAACCATATGATGGATATACGATCTGTCTATTAGACCTATCAGAAACACCAACTCCAAGACCCTTTCCTTGTCGTTCGCCTAGTTTTGCCCAAAATTGATTTTTAAATGTAATAAATGCTTTAAAAGATGGCATATAATTACATTCTCGTATAGCACGAGCTTTTGAAAATGATAGATTATTAAAAAAGTTTGTTTTTAATTCGCCATTTAAATAGGCTCCATTAGGCAATGTACTTATCACAAATGGGTATTCTTTTGTAATCGTTTGTTCTTTTGTTCCTTTTTGATTTTTAATTTTTAAACGCATCCCTCCATGGGTATCATATAGAAGTCGATCGTGTTCTACTTGTACTACCCTATGATTCATAAATACACGTTGTTTTTTACGTGATGATTCTCCTTTAACAGGCTTAGGAGGATTTGCAGGTGGTACTGATGCTGGTGGTTCTGCATCTTTTGTAAGGTTAGATGGAGAATACCCTTGGTGTCCAAATGCATCTTCTTTCATCCCAATTTCTACTTGTGCTCTGTACCCATCTTCTGGTAAAACCCCTTGTTCTAAATCCAATACGCTTCTACAAGCATCTGGTAAATGCTGCATTCCTTTATCCATAGTAACCATATATACATTAGGGTCAGATGGGTTGTATGGGTTTTTACTTCCGCTCCAATCATATAAGGCCAATACCATTTCTACAAAAGAAACGGCATACATTCCTGTTCCTACGTTTAGAGTCTCCAAATAACTAGCTACATCATAAGGAAGGTGGTCTGACTTCTTTCCCATTTTTGGGTCATAATATTCTTCTAAATCCCCTAGTGTAAACACATTTGTTAAGTATGCCCACATAGAATAATTATCATAATTCATTAATTTTTTAAATCCTTTATCAAAAGATTCTGTAATCACTTTTATAAAAGGTTGATTTACTTTATCAAGAACCATATTGATAGGCAAATAGGGATCACCTCCTTTAAGAGATGTTTCTGTCACCCACACCATAGGTAAATCCCCGCCTTTATTCTCCCCAAAATTTAAAGAATTTAAATTTGCATCTTTAGCTATAATAGGCGCTTCCATATTATTATATCGCATACGCTGTACTTCTGAGTTATAATAAAACTTACGCCATGTGACCATCTTATCAACCATATCATTACGCTTTAAAACAGCATTAAGAGATAACCCTAATTGCTGCACAGAAAGCATATCTGGTGAGAATTGAGGTATACGCATACCGCCTACTTCTCCATACAACCCTGCTTTATTTACATCATCTGCATTATAGTCTGAAGAGTACCAAGTATCTATTCTTCCTCCTACACGATCAGAACTTTCAAACACCTCACATTCTATACCTAACGATTGTAGTATAAGTCCTGAATAAAGCCCTGCAAATCCTCCTCCAATAATACCTACTAAAGGAGCTTCTTTTCCTTTTGTGGTTAGTGCATATTTTTTAGTTTTGGCACGTTGTTTTTCTAGTTCGGAAGTATATTTTGCTCCATGATTTTTTATAAGCCATTCTGAAAATGCTTGACGGGCAGATCCTTCAGATTGTTCAGTTTTTAAAGACCTTTTGTTTGAAGAGACGCTTTTTTGATTTGGATTAAATGACAAATAACTCATTGATTGTTAGATTACAAGGTTTATATATCTAACAAAATTACATATCTTCTATTAAAGTACTATACGTGAAACTACGGGTTTTTAAACTCAACATTTATTTTAAATATTTAGGTATACGCTTTCGCGAAAGCGAACTTAATATCACGTAAATTTGAGATAAGAAAATTTCAAATAATGTGTAAATGACTATTAAACTGATATTTACATTCCCCCTCCTCTTAGGAGAAGATTAAGGTGGGATTTAAATGTGGAAATCTCTCATCTCAACTTTCTCCCAAAAGAAAAGGAGCTTTTTTAGACTGTAAGGTTCTAAATAACAGTGTCTTTTATATCAAACTAGCGTTAATGTTATATCATCTGTCATTTTTTAAATCGAATCGCACGTTCAATAGTAAGCGCTTTATCCCAAACTATTGCAACATCGATTTGTTCTCTAGCATCTTTAATATATTCCTGCATTGTAGGTAAGCCTACCAAATTTCTTAATTCCTCTAATATAACAACATCCTGTATTGGCCATACTACGTTTTGATTATTTGTATTTTCAAATGTTTGCGTACCGTAACGTTGTGGTAAATTTGCATTCATTTGCAATCTATCATACATCGTTGCAGCATCATCTGGATCTAAACAGCCTAATGCTACCATCTCTTCAACTTTTGGGTAATACTTCCTCATCAATATGTCATCACTATGCTGTAGAATAAGGTATATAGAAGTATGTGCTTCTTTAGACAGCGCTTTTGGCCAGTTACAATTTGTAAATATAGCTTTCAAGTATGCTTGGTTACGTTTATCATGCTGTTGCATTTTTGTAATCATAGAAAATAACTTGATTTTTTTGCTAACGTCATCTTCATCATTAGTCATTAATAGCATAAGTTCCATTCTAATTTCTTCAGCTTTATTTTTCATAGCTACTAGCTCTTTGTTGAGTTTTGAAATAGAACAATCAATAATTTTAGGAATATAAGAAGATGTAGAAAGCATACTTTACCAATAGCGTTTAAAATAGATATTATACTTAATGATATACATTATACTTCTATCAGGTACAAATAGAGTACTACTCTATTTGTATAGATAAAGTCATTATACATGTTAATTATATACAACTGAACAACTGAGTGGTAAAATTCATAGTTACACACCACTCGTTGTACAGTTTTGACATCATTGTAAGTGATATCAATAGCAAGACACCTATAGTATTCAAAGGGTTCTATAGTATATCTAGCCTAGGGAAATTTATTATGTGTATAAACAATTACTTATTGTCTGCTAGTTTTTTCAATCTGTCAGAAACTATCTTAGTTTTTAATGCAATTAATCCTTCTACAGCTAGTGCTATATCTGGATTATCGGTTTCTCCTCTAAACCATCTATGTACCGTCGTACGTTCTGTATTTGCTAGAGTTGCAATCTTTACAATATCTCCATAACCCAATTTAGATTTAAGCTCTTTACGTGTCTTTATTTTAGTTTCTATATTAGAATTCATTACTATTTCATTACTTTGTGCAACAGTTTGCCCTAATGAGTAATCAAAGATAGAGTATTACTCTAATATAACAAAATAAAATAGACCATTATTCTATTTTAAATGAGGTGTTTAGCATGAGTATAAAGGATAGAACAAGATTATTTGTAAAATCTCAACAAACCACAATGAAAGCTTTTGAGCAGTCAATTAATGCTTCCAATGGTTACATAAATAATATTACAAGAAGCATAAGTCTAGAAAAAATAGATTTGATTGTAGAGAAGTACCCTATCTTAAATATAGAATGGTTATTGACTGGTAAAGGAGAGATGCTTAAACCACTAACAGATTTAAGCGAACCTGAATTACAATACATCAATGAAGATGCAGAAACCAGAGCTTCTATCACAGCAAAGGCGCTCGTAAAAATTGATGCATCTGTATCTCACCTACTCCAAGAAGTTTCTGAGATTAAAGAACAACTCATTAAAAAAGGAAAGTAACTAGTATTCACTCTATACTATGTATTATAATTTCTTTGCTTCTTCCCAAAACACATCCATTTCGGCAAGGGTCATATCACTTAAGCTCTTTCCTAATATAGTTGCTTTGCTTTCTAGGTATTGAAATCGTTTAATAAACTTCTTATTGGTACGTTCTAAGGCACTTTCTGGGTCTACTTTAAGAAATCGCGCATAATTAATCATAGAGAATAATACATCACCAAACTCGGCTTCTATCTTCTCTTGATCATTTGCGTTTACTTCTTCCTGTAATTCTCCTAACTCTTCCTGTAATTTTTCAAAGACTTGTTGTGGTTCTTCCCAGTCAAACCCTACTCCTGCCACTTTATCTTGTATACGACTTGCTTTTACCAACGCAGGAAGGCTTCTAGGAACTCCTTCTAAAACTGACTTTTTACCTTCTTTTAGTTTGAGTTTTTCCCAATTACGTTCTACTTCTTTTGCATCTTTAACATCAATATCGCCATAAATATGTGGATGGCGATCTACTAGTTTATCAGAAATAGAATGAGCAACATCTGCAATATCAAAATCTTTCGTTTCGCTCCCTATTTTTGCATAAAATATGATATGTAGTAACAAGTCTCCAAGTTCTTTCTTAACTTCTTCTAGATCATTATCTAGAATAGCATCTCCAAGTTCATACGTTTCTTCAATAGTAAGATGACGTAAGCTTTGCATCGTTTGTTTGCGATCCCAAGGACATCCTACTCTAAGCTCGTCCATAATGGTGAGTAATCTATCTATGGCGTCTAATTGTTGCTGGCGTGTATTCATAGTATTTTTTTTCGCGAAAACGGAAATCTTATTATTGTTGCTTAACGTTTTAATTTATAAAAGTTTAATTCTCTATTTACTAAATCAATAATTTCAGCTATACTATTGGATTTGCTAATCTGCTCTATCCCTTTTAGAATTGAAGTTTTATAATTAGGATCAAAAACTTCTATATATTCTTTTGCTCTCATGATTACTTTTTCTTTTAGTTCTTTTACAGAAATTTTTATTTCTTGTTTTCTAAGAAAAGAATACCCTATTTTTAAATCTTTATTATAACAATCATTATCAATTTTATAAATAATTCCATTTGAATCTATAGCTATGGCATCTAGTTGATGATCATTTGGTATAACTCCTCCCCAATGGGAATAAATAGAATCGTTAATTATTTTTTCTATCGTATAAAAAACTTCAAACTCCCATTCTATTTCATTGTCAAAAAGTATAATAGGAAGTTTGATATTTTGTAAATTTTCGGCTTTAACAATTTTGGTTAAAGTTTCCGACCATTTCTCATTCGATATAGGATTTATTTTATTCAATATCCGTGATAAGAACTTCATTTTTGTATTAATATATTTTGCGAAAACGGAAACCATTTATATATAGTCCTAATTATATTTAAAACTTCATAAAATCCTTTTATGCAAAGGGATTAGTAACATCTATTATACGCTGCGATGTACCACCTTGCTTATTAATGATGTTACTAAACTAAAAAAGCCTTTACAATTAGACTGTAAAGGCTCTATTCTTTTATAAAAAGTTATGCACTATTCTTCTTCGTCAGATATTGATTCATCTGGAGCAGAAAAGTCCATAAGATCATTTTTCTGCAAGATGTTATACCATTGTACTACTTTCTTAATATCACTAGGGTATACACGATCTTCATCATAATCAGGGATTACGTTAAAGAAAAACTCTTCTAGCTCATCCTTAGATACTTTATGGTTAATGGTAGGTCCTCCATCTTCTTTGGTTTTTATTTTTTCAAAAACCTCTCTTAAAGGAATCTCTTCTGTTAGTGTATAGATAGCAATCTCTGATAAGATACTCACATTGTGACGTAACCCTACAGATATACGTTTACCGTCTAGTAATGATTCTGCTACAAAACCGCTACGGGTTTGTGTTTTTAACTCATAAATACCTGGTTTTCCAGAGATGGCTAATATTTTATCTAAACTCATATAATTATGTTGTCAAATTTGGTCGGCAAATATGCATTGCCCTATTGTAATATCAAAATTTAATTTGCACGAAAACGTACTCTTTTCATTTATTTAACAATTTTCTATCTCTTTTTTGATATATCTGGAAAACGCATACGATAATCAACACTACATTTACCTTTTGATATATTTGAAAGCTTTCCTTTTAAAATACGTTTTTTAAGACTAGATAGTTTATCTGTAAACAAAATTCCTTCTATATGATCATATTCGTGTTGAATTACACGTGCAATAATTCCATCAAAAGTCTCTGTATATTCCTTAAAGTTTTCATCTTGATAACGCATCGTTACGGTGGAAGGTCTAAAAACATCTTCTGTAATACCAGGAATACTTAAACATCCTTCATTAAATGACCATTCCTCTCCCTCTTCTTCTACTACTTCTGCATTAACAAATACTTTTTTAAATCCTTTGAATATAGCTCTTTCTTCTTCAGAAAACTCTTTATCTTCTGCAAAAGGAGATGTATCTACTAGAAACATTCTAATAGGTAGTCCAATTTGTGGCGCTGCAAGTCCAAGACCATTTGCGCCATACATGGTTTCAAACATATTGTCCACAAGCTCTTTAAACTTAGGATATTCTGCAGTAATTGCTTTTGCTTTTTTCTTTAAAACGGGATCCCCGTAGGCAACTATAGGTAAAATCATAAATTATTTATTATAGAGGTAATCTTGTAAAATAATGGTCGCACTTATTTGATCAACTAACGCTTTGTTTTGACGTTTTTTCTTTCCTATTCCACTATCAATCATCGTTTGAAAAGCCATTTTTGATGTAAAACGTTCGTCTTGACGAATAATTTTTAAGTTAGGAAACGTCTTAAGCACGCTTTCGCGAAAGCGTAAAATATCATTTTCTACATCAGAAGGTTCATTGTTCATACGTTTAGGCTCTCCAATAACCATACTTTCCACATCTTCTTTTTCAAAATAGTCTTTTAAAAACGGTAATAACACCGTAGTATCTACAGTCGTTAACCCAGAGGCAATCATCTGTAACTCGTCTGTTATAGCTATACCGGTACGTTTTGTACCATAATCTATCGCAATAATGCGTCCCATTCATGAAATTTGGTGCAAAAATAAGCAAAACTAAAGTAGTACTACTTATGATTTATAAATACCATTATAGATAAAAACACTTAATTATACCTTAAATCCATTTAAGAATACTAATGCTTATCTCTATCTTTGTTCCTTTGGACTTTTATAGTTCAGAAAGTATAAAAAGAAAAAGATTATTTTTTAGAAAAAACCTATGACTCAATTACAAAACATCATCGAAAAAGCATGGGACGATCGTTCTCAACTTACAAACCCAATAACTATCAACGCTATACGTGAAGTAGTAGATATGCTTGATCGCGGTACGATCCGAGTAGCAGAACCAACAACTACAGGTTGGCAAGTAAATGAATGGATAAAAAAAGCGGTTGTTTTATACTTCCCTATCCAACAAATGGAAACTTTAGAAGCTGGTATTTTTGAGTATCACGATAAGATTCCTCTTAAACGTGATTTTCAATCACGCGGTATTCGTGTAGTTCCTAATGCTGTAGCACGTCATGGAGCTTATATTTCTAGTG